>JAEYWW010000026.1 GCA_023428805.1 Armatimonadota bacterium
GGATCCCATTCTCTCAACGCTCCAGAGAGTCGCGTTCAAGCATGTCCCAACTGCAGAACTGACGGTAGCCGAGAGCCACGTTGAGTTCATACATGGGGTTGTTCTTCTCATTGCCCGTGATGATCCAGCGGAAGCCGTTGGCCTTGCACCACTCAATCACCCTCACCTTGAGGGCCGTGGCGACACCCTTTCGCCGGTGCGATCGCAGGGTTCCGGTCATCCAGGTGTCGAATTGATCAGGCATCCCTTCCATTGGCTGGCCGTTGCTCATGCCGATCAGCCGTCCGTCGAGGATCGCCAGGAAGCATGCTTCCGGCTTGTTGATCTTTGGGTCGAAGTAGAGCTGAAGGAATCGCTCAAAGGGTTCCCGTTCCGGTTCGCCAATCTGCGGAATATCCTGGTTGATCTCCCAGCGCAGATCATAACATTCCCGCTGAAATGCCTCATCATCGCACGGCATCTCCTCCAGCGGCTTGATGATCGCACCAGTAGCGGCGAACTTGCCGAGCCCCTTCTGAACCTGCGACGGATCAAATGCCTGAATGTCGATTCGCGATACGGGCCCACTGAGCTTTGACACATATCCCCGCGAGTCCCATACCTGACGGCATTCAGTATAGAGGTCGCACTGTTCGGTTTGGAAGATGGTCGCGCCCCTGCTTCGAGCAATGCCTTCGACATGGTCGATCAGGGGAGTCAGCCTGTCGTAGGAGACACCTGGCGATGCGTAGGCTTCCACGAAGTATCTGGCCGAGTCGGTCTGCCAGAAAGCTTCGCCTGCGGCGCCAATGCCGGTCACTTTTCCATCCTCCAGAAGCAGGGCAGCTTCGCGAAATTTGTCCTTTCGATGCAGTTCCCAGTATTTTCTGGTCTCGGCGAGGGTCCGTTTGAAGTCGGGCCAAGTGTGATTGGAGGCGTCCATCAGGATCTGATAGTCCGCATCCGAACTGAGTTCAATTGTCTTGATTTCGATCATGGTTTTGGTGCGCATGACAACGCGCGGGCAGGGCCGGCAGAGCAATTGCCGACAGGCCAGATCGGACCGCGTGGGCGGCGAAGTTTGGAGTTTTGGAATGGAGCAAATCCATTCGCAGGATCGATCGATCCAACGACGCAGGAGGATTGGGCGGACGCCCGAAGAGCGTCAGCCGAGTGCGGAATTCATCACGGCGACGCGAATCATACCTCTGTTGAAGAGAATGAGGAGAGTCCTTGTATACTCACTTTGTTGATCGCGGGTGCAAGATCAAGCGGGCGTGAAGAGCAGCTGCCCAGTTGGAGCGGAAAGAGAATCGTGCCGCTCTACTTCTATCTGCCGCCTGTCGTGACCTATTTCTTCACCGTTCAGACTTTGATTGAAGGCCGGTTTTCCGGCAAATGCATGGTCGGCACCTCCTACGAATCGTTGATTCTATCGTCCAATTTTGAGCTGTTCGCTCTGATGATTGGCATGATTCATTTGATGGTCATGGTGATGACGAGAAGGAGCATCGTCGGCATCCTGCTCGGGATGGTGCTGAATCTCGGCATTGCAGCCGTCGTCATGCGCGCTTGTTGAACCAACTCAGCCTGCCAGCCCAAGTCAGACCCAAAGAAAAACGAGGGCCTTGTGATGGTTGCAGTCACCGTCACAAGGCCCTCGAGAATATTGTCAAGCGTAAGCGAGCTGGACGATCTTCTTGGCGGCTTCCTGCATGGTGCTGGCACCATTGATCGGGGATGACTCCAGAAGGCGGAGACCCTCTTCAGCGGCCGTGCCTTCGATGCGGGCGACGATGGGAATCTTGACGTTCAATTCGTCCAGAGCGGCGAGAATGCCTTTGGCGACTTCATCGGCTCGGGTGATTCCACCGAAAATGTTGATGAGCAGGCCTTTGACGTTTTCATCCATCAAAACCAGTTCGACGCAGCTCTTGACTCGCTCAGCTTGGGCTCCGCCTCCGACATCGAGGAAGTTGGCCGCCTGGCCTCCCGCCGCGCTCACTTCGTCCAGGCTGCACATGACCAGACCTGCGCCATTTCCGATGATTCCGATGTCTCCGCCCAGCCGAACATAGGCGATCCCGCGTCGGGCGGCTTCGGCTTCGATCTCATCTTCCGCGCTGTCTTCAGCCGTCGCGGCGAACTGCTTGTGGCGGAAGAGGGCGTTGTCGTCGATGGAAACTTTGGCGTCGGCGGCCAGCAGACGTCCGTCTGGCGTCCAGGCGACGGGATTGATCTCAATCATATCCGCATCATTTTCTCGGTAGGCCTTGACCAGCTTCTTGATCATCTCGACCATCTGGCGCTGGGCATGGGCGGGGATGCTGGCGCGGGAGACGGCGTCGCGCACCTGGAAATCGTCAAGCCCCCATGCGGGATCGACGTGCAGCCGGACGATGGCGTCCGGGTTGTCGTGGGCGACCTCCTCGATCTCCATGCCGCCCTCTTTGCTGATCATGACGACCAGCTTCTGATCGGCGCGGTCGAGGAGAACCGAGAGGTAGTACTCCTCGGCGATGTCCACGAGCTCACCCACCAGAACCTGCTCGACAATCATGCCCTGCGGGTTCTGAATGCTGACCAATTTCCTGCCGATGAGGTCTTTGGTGAACGCGGCGGCATCTTCGGAGTTGTCAAAAAGCTTGACGCCTCCCGCCTTGCCCCGGCCGCCCATCAAGACCTGCGCCTTGACGACAACCTTGCCCCCCAATTCGTCGGCGATGGCCTTGGCTTCGGCGGCATCGGAGGTGACTCTGCCGCCCGGAACGGGGACGCCGTACTTGGCCAACAAATCCTTGCTTTGGTACTCGTGGAGCTTCATGGTCGCTGAAACCGAAGAATACTCTCTCTCTGCTTTCGGCGCAGGGAATGACCGGGAAGTGATTTGTGTCAATGACACACAGACATTTGAAGAGTATCACATCGCTCTGTGTCTATCTAAAAAAGTTTATACATATAAGAAAACTATAAGAATTTTGTTTTCAGTGAGACACGGGCATTTGCCAGGACGGAAAATACATACGGCATTCGTGGTTGCACGAATTCCCAATATTTGTTTGAGAGAGAAATTATATGAAGCGTAACTCGGCATTCACGCTGATTGAGCTGCTTGTGGTCATCGCGATCATCGCGATCTTGGCTGCAATCCTTTTCCCCGTCTTCGCGCAGGCGAAGGCTGCGGCGAAAAAGACGCAGGCGATCAACAACGCCAAACAGCAGGGCACTGCTGTCCTGATCTACATGTCGGACAGTGACGACATGTATCCGATCGCGTTCTACAACAACACCTACACCCGTGACCCAGCCATGGGTGCGGTTGACGCGAACCATCACTTCTTGGGTTATCCCTACACCAAGAACACCCAGCTCTGGGCTGATCCCAATGATCCTGCCTCCGAACGACACCGTGAATCCACGGACCTCATCGACCCGAATACGGTCGGCGCGGCCTATCGAATGGAGCAGAAGATCTTCAACCTTGGTTTGAAGAACGACTATGGCGTCAACGGTCAGTTCATCCACCCGCAGGGATGGGATGGAGCCAACACGACCCATGTGCCCACCAGCCAGACATCGATTGGAAACGTCGCCCGAACGATCTACTCGATCAGCTCCATCTGGAACCGATCCGCGAGCGGCGCTCCCACGGGCGGCGGCAACTACGAAGTGGATGCCCCCTGCATCTATGACGGCTCGTTCAATGACATCCGACCCGGCATGGGCGGCTTCCCCAGCTACTGGTGGTTCGGTGGATGGAATCCGAGCTCACCGAATGCTTGGAATGTCTACGGCGGTGTCTGGCCCTGGCATGGCAAGCAGGTTGTCATCGTCTACGCTGACAGCCATACGAAGACGAGGAACATCACTGCTGTCGCAGACGGATGCAATGTGGTCGACGGCCACGGCGGAACTGTCTACGATATGGAAAAGTACGAGTGGGACGCCAACTGATGAAGATGCTGATTGCCCTCGGTCTGCTCACCGCCAGCTTCGTGCTGGCGGGGTGCGGCCCCGAAGCGACTCCTGATTCCGGCGAAACTGTCAAGGAGATTCAGAACAACAATCAGCCCAACGCGCCGGAAGTGCCTGATCACCTCAAGCAACGGGGCATGAGCCCTGATCGGGGTGGCGGACCTAAATAAGGCTCCGAGAGTTCTCGAAGATAGGTTGAAGCCCGCCCCGACTCGTCGGGGC
>JAEYWW010000186.1 GCA_023428805.1 Armatimonadota bacterium
GAACTTGGCCCTCCAGGTGGATGAAGAAAATGGAGGGCCGAGTTCCCACGAGGCCGTTCCGCCCGGCTTTCAGTTTGAGCCTGGCTGCTGCCTGATCTCCTCAACCTTGCGCGATGCGGCGCACTGAAGTGCGGGAATCCGAGAGCCCGACTGAAGTCGAGCGCTCCTTCTGCAGCTCTGACTCGCTCCCGACTCGGTCAGACACGTCCCCGACTCACTCTGACACGCGTCCGACTCAACGGTCGGGGGCGACAAAGAGTGGGTCGGGGACGTGTCAGGGAGGTCGGACGAGACTTGGGATGAGTCGGGCGCAAGTTTGGGCGGGTCGGGAGCGAGTCGGAGTGAGTCGGGGACGACTTGGGATGGGTCGGGCTCGAATCAGGTTCGGTCGGCATCAAATTCGGGTGAATCGGTGCGACAAAACTTGATTCAACAGGCGCCTGAGGCGTCAATAATAGGAAATCATGTCCGCGCTCCTTTTGTCCCTCGTCTTGGCGGGATCCTCTGCGGGTCTTGCCGAAACCGCTTCGGCCCATGGAATTGAGGCGGTCATCCCTTCGGCAGACTTTGTCCACAAGGCGCGCGGCTACGAGGTCAGCGGGGGAAAGCCAGATTCGGATTCACTCGTCAAATACGCCCGACTCTGGATTGCGGAGTGGAATCTCTATCCTGAGGGTTTGATGAAGAAGGCGAAGGTGAAAAAGGTTGTGTTCGCCGAAAAGCTCCGGGTGGGCGAGCAGTTCCGGGCGGCGGTTCCGGCGTTCGACCTCGACTCGATGTACTACGATCCCGCTTATGGCGCGGGCCGGGGGATCTATCAGCGGTCCGTGGTTCATCACGAGTTTTTTCACATGATGGATCAGCGGATGGGGATTCTCTACACCGATCCGGAGTGGGCGGCGCTGAACTCTTCGGACTTCCGATATGGCTCGGGCGGCGCGAAAATGCGTGAGCCCGGGGTCGGCAATTTGACGAAGGAGATTCCTGGATTCTTGACTCGTTACGGAACGGCAGGAGTGGAAGAGGACAAAGCCGAACTCTTCGCGCACCTGATCGTGAGTTCAGACTTTGTCGCTGAGCGGGCGCAAAACGATTCTGTGCTTGCCTCGAAGATCGTGCTGCTCAAAAAGCGGCTGAGCGGGTTTCACTCGGGCTTCAACGAAGAGTTCTGGAAGCGGGCGACTGTGCTGGATCGAAGTGTGAACTGAGCCGCAGCCTGTTGTAGCCCGAAGCGCCCGCGCACTCCAAAGGGGTGGTGCACAGAAGGATCGCTCGACTTCAGTCGGGCTCTCGGATTCCCGCACTTCAGTGCGCCGTGTTGCTTAGTGTTTCCAGTAGAAAGCAGGCTTCTCCGGGCAGGATGCCCGGGTGACTCATGGGCAGGATGCCCATGCCACTTCAATTTTGCCTGGATAGGCCTGTTCACTTGGAAAGCACGGCGGGACGCGCACGCCAAGGGGGTGGTGCACCTCTCCAGAGGTGCAGAGGGAGCAGGTCCGCAAGCGGTCAATGTCACGCGGAAGCCGCCGGAGACTCTATTGGGCGGTCGAGTCGCCTGCGGAGGATGGTCGCCGTGATGATTCCGGCGACGAGCGCGACAGAGGCGGCCTTGGCTGCTCCGGCCCAATTAAAGATCGCCGTGCCCTGAGACCAGTAGGGCCAAACTGCGTAGGCCATCGCGAGAGTGACGCCGTTGCTGCAGGCTTCACGGAATGACTTCCGCACCGCCTCCTGATCCCCGGGGGCCGAGCGACTCTTGAAGAAGCTGGCGATCAGCATCGCGACTCGGCTGAGCACCCATACCGCGACCAGCAAACCCGCCCCCACCGAGAGATTCTGAGCGAAGCTGCCAGGCGAATCGTGCGCCCTTAGGCACGTCCAATAGGTGAGCACGGTGGCGAATGACCAGGCGAAGCTGAGCGCGAAGCCATGAATCAAGAGAAGTGAGGAGCGCTGCGGAGATTGATGCGGATTGATCCAGGCGGGAAGGTGCATTCGGCTCATTCCTTGGCCCCAGCCGGTTGATGCATCTGCTTATGAACCAGGGCCAGGCAAGGTCCCCCGACGAAGATGGATGTGAGAAGGACAATTCCGACGACCTGAATGCCGCCGAGGAGGACCATGTTAAGAGGTTGGTGCCAAATAGAACTGATCCCCACAACCGCCGCTCCGATGCCGCCTTCCAGATAGGCGATCTTCACAATCTTCCATCCCTGGGATGCGCTGATTTCTGTCAACTCACCCCGACCCATAAATCTAGCCCAAGCGACCGCCGCTCGGCAGAACGCCCAGACCCCCGCCAAAAAGCCCAAACAGAGAAGCCAAGCTAGAGGAGACACTGGGCCGAGCTTGACAAGAAGTAGAGCGAAGAGGGATGAGCCAAAACTTGTAAAGAACGCACCCAAGCCGAGAGATGCCTTGGAGTATGGCTTGCGTAGGGGAAATAGCAGCATCAACTCAGGGCCGGGATTGTGCTGCGCTCGCAGTAGCTGTGCTGTGGTCTAAGGAGATGGATCGCTCCCTCGCACTCGGACCAAACCAACTCGTGGCGGCGCATCGTGGTGTAGTAGACCAGGTGGCCATCGGCGGTCTGAGTCCAGTGCACCTTGCAGGGGCAGGTCCGCACCAGAACGTAGGCTCCCGGGAGAACATCCACATCGTCGCAGAGCAGGTGCAGGGCGCGTGCGCCGTCGAGGCCGAGAAGTTCCATGTCTGCGACCAGCGCGTGACCGCGCAGGCTCACTTTCATGTTGCCCTGGTTCTGCAGGAGGACAAACTCCTGACTCACCTCTGCGCTGCGCTGCACTCCAACAATACGGATCATGGCTCTGGCGGTTTGTGGAAAAGACGGAAGAAACTTTATTTTAGATGCTTAGTACGTGAAATCGCTGTTAAAGTGCAGCCGTTTTGCGCAGATTTTCCTCCAGGCTTTTCAACATCTTGTCAATAACTTCTATCGCGGAACGATGTTCCGAGGCCGACAATCCTGAAGTCATCACGCGTTCGGAATCACCCAAACCTTCCCGGATGGATTCCACCAATTTGCGCCCTTTGGGTGTCAGCTTCAAGCTTTTGACGCGTCGATCAGAAGTCGAAACAACCTGCTCCATCAACCCTTTTTTGGCATGGTTGAACACGGCTTCGCTCATGGTTGCGGGCTTGATGCCGAGACGCAGGGCGATTTGATTTTGTGACTCGCCAGTGGCGGCGTAGACCGCCGTCAAAAGCTGAAACGAAGCCCAGGAAACTCCCAACTCCTTCAATCGTGGGTCAAGATGAGCCGATTGAAGTTCATAAAGGGCCGCAATGCGCGGTCCAAGAAGTTCCTGAGCCATATCGTAAGGCTACCGGAGGATCTGCCGAAAATGCTGCGCGTCAGGCTTCAATATCCAGGGTGTTTTCGCGGATGGCCTGCGCAGTGGCGTCGGAGACTTCCTCCACTTTGAGCAGCGCCTTCTGGCTCAAGAGCCGGGTGTGGTCTTGAGCGGCGGGGTCACCCGCCTGCCGCAAAGTGTGGTTCACCTGCGATTCAAGGCGTGTGAGCCCGACGAGGGCGTTCATCATGGCCTGAGTGGACGAAGAAATCATCGAGTCACCTCCTATTCTTCATATATTGACGGCATGAGGAAGTCAGAGAATGACGCGACATTTGCTGGGCAATGCACACTTCTGGCAACTTTGCCAGCTACACTGCATCGTGTCAACAATGAAGTGTTTGCTTATTGGAGCGGTGGTTGCGGGGGGATCCTGTGCATTTGCACAAACACCCAAGATTGATCGAAAAGCGCTTGTTGAGCGGCACAATGTCACCCTCACAGCGTTCGACGCGCTGCGCCCGATGCAGGTGGGCAATGGCGAATTCGCCTACAGCATGGACATCACCGGAATGCAGAGCTTCGTTCCGTTCAACACGATGTCGCAATGGGGATGGCATAGCGGCCCGGTTCCCGGGGGCTTGGACCCCAACTCATATCAAGGGCAGACACTGAACGTCCACGGCCGTGAAGTCTGGCATCCGATCTACGATCCGAATCAAGCTGTCCTCTCAAGCTGGCTGATGTCGAGTCCCCATAAGGTCAATCTCGGCCGGATCGGACTCGCCCTGCGCCTGAAGGACGGCAGTCTGGCATCACAGAACAATCTTCAGAACATCAGTCAAACCCTCGATCTCTGGACAGGGGTTGTCGTGAGTCGGTTTGAACTGGAAGGAGTGCCGGTCACGGTGAAAACCGCGTGCCACCCGGATCGCGATGCGGTGGCTTTCCATATTGAATCCCCTCTTTTGAAGGAAGGCAGGATTGAGGTCTTCACCGGCATGCCGGGAAACAACCCGGTTCAATTTGCCGACTATGTCGGGGAATGGGACACCCCATCCGAACTGCAGGTGGCCGACCAGTCGGCGCGATCCACCACGCTTTCACGTCTGATGGATGACTTCAAGCATCACATCCGCTTTGATTGGTCCAATGCCGCGATGCTCATCCCCCCGCAGAAGAACGCCAAGGGGATGTTGACGATTCTCAAGGCTGAATATGGGGCTGACAACCGCTGGGCTGACGTGACCGACAAGGTCTCGCAGTTGGTCAAGAACGGCCTGCTCAAGATCAAGGTCGAGAATACGCTGACTGCAGAAGACCCCGCGCCGCAGACGGTGAAGAGGCTGCGCGTCCGATACTCCACGGGCGGCGGTGAACAGATGGCTGAGTCTGCGGAGAATGCGACCTTGCTTCTGGACGCTGCTCCGCAGCGATCCCGATGGACCTTGAAGCCTTCCGGCATCGAATCGACATTTGCGTTCGTGGCCGAATTCGCCGTGGAGCCGCGTCGGGACCTCCTTGCCAGCGCGGCTGCTGTTCTGCAGGCCAGCCGCCAGGCATGGCCGGAATTCTGGGGCCGAGGTGGAGCGATCGACCTCTCCGAAAGCACTGATCCTCGATGGAGGGAGTTGGAGCGGCGCATCGTCCTCTCGCAGTATCAGATGAAGGTCAATGCCTCAGGCTCGCTGCCTCCGCAGGAAAGCGGATTGGTCAACAACGGCTGGTACGGAAAATTCCACATGGAGATGTACTGGTGGCACGGCACTCACTGGGCGCTCTGGAACCGCTGGCCCGAACTCAACAGGAGCCTTGGAATCTACAATCAGCTCTACCCCGAAGCATGGGCGACTGCCGAGCGACAGGGATACAAGGGAGCGCGCTGGCAGAAGGCGGTGGGCAACAACTTCAAGGAATGGCCCCACATCATCCACGCCCTGCTCATCTGGCAGCAGCCGCACCCGATCTTCTTCGCAGAACTTGACTACCGCGCTCATCCGACTCCCGAGACTCTCAAAAAGTGGGAGGCGATCGTCGACGAAACCGCCGCATTTATGGCGTCCTACGCGTGGCTGAATCCCAAAACGAATCAGTACGATATCGGCCCGCCAGTCCACATGGTCTCCGAGAATGGCGACTTTCAGACCAACCGCAACCCCGCTTATGAGCTGGGATACTGGAGGTTCGGCCTCCGGCTGGCTCAGACCTGGCGCGAAAGGCACGGCAAGGCCCGCAACGCCGAGTGGGACAAGGTCTTGAACAACCTGGCCCCGCTGCCGGTTAAAGAAGGGGTCTACGTGCTCCACGAGGACGTGGTGGACATGTGGACCAAGTTCAATTTTGAGCATCCGGCTTTGATCGGCACCTACGGGATGCTTCCAGGCGACGGCGTGGATCATCCGATGCACAGACGGACTCTGGATCGGATCAGGGAAACTTGGAATTTCAACCACACCTGGGGCTGGGATTTTCCGATGCTTGCGATGGCGGAGGCTCGAAACGGCAATCCCGAAGAGGCGGTCAATTACCTTCTGCACTCTGCTCCGGGATTCCAGTTCGACGAGCGCGGGCTGGCCACGGGCGGGCCGTTCCCTTATTTCCCCTCGAATGGAGCTCTGCTGTACGCGGTGGCTTTGATGGCGGCGGGCTGGGACGGCGCCCCGAAGACGCCCGCCCCCGGCTTCCCGAAGTCAGGCTGGAAGGTGAAAGTCGAGGGCATCAGTCCGGCGATTTAGCGAAGCTGTTTACTGCTCAGACTGAATGAGCCGCAGATTGGCGCAGCATCTGCGAAATCTGCGGCTCATTGCCCTAGAATGGCACCGGAGAAAACGCGAGATTCCATGTTTCACGATTGAGATACCGCAGGCCGGAGACCTTCTCGCCTGGCCATTCAGTCTTCGGAGCCGCTCCCGCCCAAGCGAAGCCAGAAAATCCGCCGTAGGACGGCACGATCCCCCAATAGCTCCCGCAGTTCTCAAATGACGTGTCAAATGCTTCGAGGACGTCTTTCAAGCTGTAGGGGCAGAAGACCAAGTTGTCGGCCTGTGTGACGATCATTCCTTGCGGTGTCAGCAGATCTTTGAGTGATTGATAGAACTCCGCGCTGAAAAGCGCCTCGCTCAACTCGCCCTCCTCCTCTTCATAAATGTCCGTCGCGTCGGCGATGATCAGGTCATATCCCGACTCCAATTTCCTGATTTCTTCAAAGGCGTCGCCGATCACGAGGTTGAGCCGCGAATCTTTGAATGCACCTGCGTTCAGGAACGGCATATGCTCGCTGCAGCACCGAATAACCTCTTGGTCGATTTCCAACATATCGACACGCTCGATGGTGGGATGTCGCAGAATCTCCCGGATCACACCACCATCGCCCCCTCCGATCACCAGGGCTTTCCTGGGGTTGTCGATGGAGTGAAGCGGAATCTGAACCAGGCATTCGTGATAGGCGGCCTCGTCGCGTTCGGTGAGCTGGATGTGTCCATCCAGAAAGAGCGCGCGGCCGAAGGCTTGGGTCTGCACCACCTCAATCCGCTGGAAACCACTCTGCACATCGCAAAGCACTTTCTCGATCCTGACGGTCATCTGGAGCTTGTCGCTGCGGATCGGGTAGGTGAAGGATGCCATTGCTTGATTACACCCCGTTCGGTGACCTCCCGCCCAGGGATGTTCGCACGGTTGAAACATCCGCTCTAGATTTTCGTTGACTGAAGCGTGATTTCCAGGAAGACGATCAATGTGCTCCGTGGAGCATGGTTTTTGGGCTTGGCGGGAAAGGCGGTCTACGATGGCGTGGCGGCCTTGACAAAAGGCGAATACAACACCGGAAAAGCAAATGACGAGGTCATCCATGGACCGGAAGCCTATGTCCGCGCCGCCCTCGTGATCGCGGGCGGTGTGTCGCTGGGATTGCTCGCTTATGAATGTTTCTTCCCCCGCAGGGATGCCGATCACAAAGCGCTGCCGTAATCTCGTAGAATCCGGCGGTGGCAGACAAGATTCTTCTTCTGGCGGGCAGCGTCCGCGAGGGTTCTTTCAACGTAAAACTTCGAGATGCGGCGATGGCGCAGCTTCGAGAAATGGGGGTTGAAGCGCAGGCTTTCGACTCCCACGCCAACCCACTCCCCTTGTTCAACCAAGACTTGGAAAACGACGGCTACCCGCAGGAAGTCCTGAATCTGAAGAAGGCTGTTCAAGATGCGGATGGAGTCATCTTGGTCTGCCCGGAATACAACGCGTCGATCACCCCGATGATGAAGAACAGCATCGATTGGGCGAGTCGAGAAAGGCATGGGGAGAAGAATGTTTGGAGCAAAAAGCCCGTCCTGCTCATGTCCGCATCGCCCGGAATCTATGGCGGAGTGAGGGGCCTCTACACCGTCAGGCATACAA
>JAEYWW010000203.1 GCA_023428805.1 Armatimonadota bacterium
AAGAATGCCTTGGCGAGCGTCCTCTGCGCCTCCTTCTCCTCGTTGCCCAGGTCCCCGACCATCGTGTAGCCGATCACCTGGTTGCCGCGCTCGATCCAGACATCAAAAAGGCTGGAATCGGACATGAGCGAACTCTTGATCGTCTCGGCTGCCTCGTTGGTCTGGCCCAGTCGGTACTGCAAAGCGGCGGCGTAGTAATCGGTCAGAGCGCTCGGATTCTCGTTCTTCTGGAGATCGCTGAGCAGGGTGGAAAGCGCTCCCGCCTTGTCGCGGCGGAGCGCGCTGTAGACCTGCGCGTATTTGATGCCAAGTCCGGTGGGGTCGTTCAGGATCGCTTCTCGCTCCGCGTCCAGCGACTTCTGCTCGTCGCCGACATATTGGTAAAGGATCGCCTTGAGGGCATAGCTGTATCCGTCGGGCGCACCGAATCGCTCAAAGGTCCGCATTGTTGCCGCGGCATCGGCGAATCGACCCGCGCGAAGCTGGGCATAGATGATCCAGTTGGTGGCGTAGGTGTCTTTGGGGTCGTTCTTGATGACCGGGTTCAACCGCTCGACAATCAAGCTGTATCGTCCAGCCCGCATGAGCAGGTCGATGTACTGGTACAGATTGCCATCGTTGACTTCACCGAAACCGTCAACCTCGCTCTCGAGGATCGTGCGGCGGCTCTCGCCCGCCTTGCGGAGCGAGGATGAAATCGAATTGATGGTCGCCATTCGGTCGGTGCTCGCACCGAATGTTCCGAAGGCGCGCTCAAGATTGATTGCGGCCAGCAGGTTGAGGGCTTGACTGTCCTGGGGCTCGGCCGCAAGGATGTCTTCTGCAAACTTCTGAGCAAGATCAAGGACTCGCTTGCCGAAGTTCGCGCGGGCCATCGCATATCGGGCATCGCGATTCTCCGGCTCAATCAGAAGCGCGATTCTGGCCGAGGCGATCGCGTCATCCCACTTCTGCTCAGTCAAGGCTTCGTTCGCTTCACCAATGTGGAAGGCCGCGCCCTTGCTGAGGCCATTGTCGATCTTGTAGGTGAAGGTCTTTTTGGAGTTCTCGCCCTCCTCCGTGTAGGCGGCGAAAGTGACTGCGAGGTCGCCTTCCTTCTCCGCGAGGGTGTCGAGTGTGAATTCGTAGGGAGTCGAGTCGTCGGTGCCGCGGAGCGAATCTCCGACGTACATCTCAACCTGGGTCACCAGATTGTCCGCTTGGACTTTCACAACAAACTTGTGCTCTCCGCTGATGGTCGAGCCATCCGGAGTGTTCACGTTGATGGTCACGCTTGCCTGCGAGACGGCCGCCAAGCCGAGGGCAGTCAAGGCCAGAAGAATAGGCCGCTTCATTTCAATCACACCAGTCGCTGGGGATTCATTATGACGCTTTGCGCCTCAATTCATTTCAAACAACCGCGTCTCCCGCCTCACCGGTGCGAATTCTGACGGCATTTTCCACATTTTCGATGAAGATTTTCCCGTCTCCCGGCTCGCCGGTCCGCGCTCCTTCAAGAATGGCGGCGACGATTTCATCCTTCTGATCTTCCGAACAGACCACTTCGATCTTGGAGCGGATGGGGAGCGAGATCAGAATTTCCTGCCCCGCGAAGGTGCTCGAGACTTCCGGGCGGCTTCCGGCACCCCTGACATCCGTGACGGTCATGCCGGAAACGTTCAGTGAGGCGACGGCCGTTTTGACTTCCTCCAAACGATGGGGGCGGATGATGGCGATGATCTTGATCATAGGTTGCCGAACCTCCGCCAATGGAGGAAGATGCGGATGGAATAGGTGACGAAATTGATCAGGTCGCGGAACAGGTCGGCTACTGCGGCTGGCACTTCTGTTTTTCGCCGCCGCCGCAGGATCATCGCGATGTCGTAGGCGAGATAGAAGAGGGTCAGAAAACCGATGCCCATGCCCATCCACGCGGTCGATTGATTGATCCACCCGGCAATCACCAATGCCGTCCAAAGTGCGACCTGACTCAAAAAGCCCAGAAAGAACAGCCCGGAAAAGCTGAAATCCCGTCCGCAGAAGAGCGAGTAGATCACCGCCTGCAGAACGCTGACTGCGACCGCCCAGATGGGAATGCCGTGCTCCAGCAGGTTCTGAGCAACCTGCGCGCCGAGTCCGATGGTGACCCCCAGCAGGATCGCGCTGAGGGCATTCTCGGTCGCCCCGCCATCCAGCAGACGGCGCACAAGCGTCAGCGCCATCAGGCAGCCGAGCAATCCAAGAGCGGAAAGTCGGAGGCCGAGGATCGGCGGCATCAGCCAAGTCAGGAGCGCGATGCAGCCCACCGCAAGCGCCCCCAAAAAGATCACCGTCTTGACAAAACGAACCAAGACAAGGTGCTTTTCGAGAGTCACATTGCCCGAAACGCTGACAGGTTCGGGGAAGTAGGGCTGCCGTTGGATCATCGGCGAACTTGAGTTTAGCTGATTTCGTCCGTCTCGACCGGCTGATACTTGACTGGGATGACGGCTGTGAAGCGGCTGCCTTCGCCGGGCTCGCTCTGAGCCAGGAGCTCGCCGCCATGCGCCTTCAGAATCATCTGTACAGAGCCGAGTCCGAGCCCGGTGCCTTCAATGCTCGAACGCTCCTCATCCATCACCCGTCCACCGTCGCGCAGGACGCCAAAAAGCTGATCGCGCGTCATCCCAAGCCCCTCGTCTTGGACACTGATCCGAACCATCTCGTCGTCGCCTGCCTCGACATAGATCCGCACGCACTTGTCCGCACCTGGCGAATACTTCACCGC
>JAEYWW010000289.1 GCA_023428805.1 Armatimonadota bacterium
GTTCCCACGAGGCTCGCACACCTCTCAAGTTCTCAAAAGGGATCCGATCTGCCGCCGGACTGGGCGACGCAGCGATTGTGGTGCACCTCTCCCGAAGTTTCAATACTCCGTATCCCACAAGCCGCCCATAGAAGCACTGCCCTCAGAAATCACCGGGGATGCTATGCCGCACACCGAAAACCAAGATCAGTCATAACTAACCCATGAACCAAAACAGGGCGGCAATCGGCTGGCGGGAGAGGCTCGCGCTTCCGGACTGGGGGATTGATTCGATCATCGCCAAGGTGGACACCGGGGCGCGGACGAGTTCGATCCATGTGGCGGATGTGCGGGAGATCGACGAGAAGACCGTCGAATTTGAGGTCGTGCTTGGCCGCAGGCAAGCGCACCGCCATGTCACCGTCCAGGCTCCCTTCGTGCGCCACTCGCGCGTCCGATCCAGCAACGGCGTGGTCACGGAGCGGTATGTTGTGCGGTCCCGGATGATTCTGGCAGGGGTCGAGAAGGAGATCGAAGTGAGTCTGATGGCCCGCGACAACATGATCTGTCGTATGCTTTTGGGAAGAACCGCGCTAGGAGCCGATTTCGTGATCTACCCCGACATCAAGCATATCAAGGCGGTTCCGTGAAAATCGCCATTCTTTCGGTCAATCCGCGCTGCTACAGCACACGACGTCTGCGCGAGGCGGCGGCGGAGCGCGGGCACAGCGTCAAGGTGCTCAACACCCTCAAATTCTCCCTCTCACTCGAGCAGGCGCAGCCGGAACTCTACTTCCGCAATCGTCGCATCTCCGCCTACGATGCGGTGATCCCGCGCATCGGATCGAGCATCACGGTGTTCGGAACCTCCGTCGTCCGCCAATTCCAGCAGATGGGCGTTTTCTGCGCGAACACGGCCAATTCGATCAACAACTCCCGCGACAAGCTGCGCGCGCTCCAGATTCTCAGCAAACACGACATCGGCATCGCCCCGACCGCCTATGTGCGCGACAAAGGCGACATCCTCGCGGCCATTGAGCGCGTCGGCGGGGCGCCGGTCATCATCAAGCTCCTGCAGGGAACACAGGGCATGGGTGTGATCCTGGCGGAGAACCAGAAGGTCGCCGAAGCCATCATCGAAACCCTCTACGGCGCGAAGCAGAGCGTTCTCGTGCAGAAGTTTGTCTCCGAATCCAAGGGCCGCGACATCCGCGCCTTTGTGGTGGGCGACAAGGTCGTCGCCGCGATGCGCCGGGTCGCGCAGGGCCAGGAATTCCGCAGCAACATCCACCGCGGCGGGCGCGCCGAAAAGGTGGAGCTCGACGCCGAATACACAAAAACCGCCGTCCGCGCCGCCCAGCTTCTGGGCCTGCGTGTGGCCGGCGTGGACATCCTGGAGAGCAAGGACGGTCCGCAGGTGATCGAAGTCAACTCATCGCCGGGGCTGGAGGGGATCGAGACCTGCACCGGAGTCGATGTCGCGGGCGCGATCATCGACTACATCGTCGATCAGGTGACCTTCCCGGAACTCGACATCCGCGAGCGTCTGACCGTCGCGCAGGGATACGGAGTCGGCGAATTCTGGATCGCGGGCGACTCCCAAATGGTCGGGAAGCCGATTCAAAACTCCGGCCTCTGGGATCAGGACATCTCAGTTCTGTGGCTGGAGCGCGAGGGCGTCACCTATCCCAATCCCAAGCCGGATTTCTGCCTCTTTGCGGGCGACCACCTTCTCTGTTTCGGACGGATGAGCGGCATGAAGCATCTTTTGCCGCCTCCCAAGCGTCGGAAACGAAAGAAGGCGGCTTCGCCGCTGAGTGCATGACCACCCACGCAGAGTTGGAAATTGCCGGCCAATCCATTGATTTGGGGGAGACGGCGACCATTGAACTGGACATGGGGCAGGGGATCACGGGCGGCGCGATACGCTTGCCCGTCCACGTTCAACGCGGCCCTCGTCCCGGCCCGACCGTGCTGGTCACGGGCGCCGTTCATGGCGACGAATACAACGGCGCGGCAGTGGTTCGGCACCTCATCACGAATCCTGCTTCCTTGTCACGAGGTTCGCTGGTTCTGGTTCCGGTGGTCATCATTCTCGCCTTCGAGCAGCGCACCCGCTACATGCCGGATCGGCGCGACTTGAACCGATGCTTCCCTGGGCTGACGGAAGGGAGCTTGTCGAGCCGATACGCGGCGACCTTCTTCCAAGAAGTCGTGCAAAAGTGCTCCTGCGGCGTTGATCTCCATTCGGCGGCCTCTCCCCGAACCAACTATCCCAATGTCCGGGCTGATCTGGGAGATTCCGAGTGCCAGAAGCTCGCAAAGATGCTCGGGTGCGAGATCGTTCTGGATGCAAAGGGGATCGTGGGCACTCTCCGGCGCGAGGCGACGACGGCGGGCATCCCGACGGTGCTGCTCGAAGCCGGAGAGACGATGCGGATCGAGCCGGGGATGGTGTCCTATGCGCTGGGGCGTGTGATGAGCGTCCTCGCGGGTTTGGGAATGGTGGAAGGCGAACCCGCAAAGCCCAAGTTTCAGGCGGTCATCAAGAAGAACTTTTGGATTCGCGCGGATTTTGGCGGAATCCTCCACTTCCATGTCTCGGCGGGGGATGTCGTCAGAAAAGGTCAGCGGATCGCGACGCAGACAAACGTGATTGGTGACGAATTGGCCGAAGTCCGGTCCTCAAGCGACGGTTTTGTGATTGGCATGACCACGGCTCCGACTGTCCTGCCGGGCGACCCGATCTGCCATCTCGCTGTTCCTCGGGGGGGATTGAAGCCGATCCTGAACGCCATCAGCGATTCGCCCGCTCTCGGGCTGGTTTGAGGGCGGGCTTCAATCGGCATTTTGAGCCGCAAGCGGCTCACTCCAGAGCTCAAACGAGTTTGAGCACTCCAACGTTAGACTTTGTGAACCATGATCAGGTTGGTGTGCCCGGGCTGTCCGGCGGGAATGCCCGCGATGATCACAACTCTGTCGCCTGATTTGATTTTTCGTCGTGATCGGAAGGCCTCCAAAGCGGTCTCAATCGCCTCATCCGAGGTGCCGGGAATCGGGGCATAGACCGACTCGACCCCCCAGACCAGGGATAAAAACCTCTCCGTTCGCCTGTCCCAGCAGCAGCAGTAGATCGGTGCATTTGGCCTGTGCCGACTGACGAGGCGCGGGGTCATCCCGCTCGTGGAACTGCAGATGATCGTGCGGGCTCGGAGGGAATCGGCCAGATGGACCGCGCTGGCGGCGACGGCATCGGTGGCCAAAGGCATCATGCGTTCATTGCGCTGATCAATCAGGCGGCGGTCGAGGCCGGTCATGCGCTCCGCCTTTCGCGCGATTGAGTCCATCATCGCCACCGCTTGAATTGGGTATTCGCCTGCGGCGGTCTCGCCGCTCAGCATGACTGCGTCGGTGCCGTCGAAGATCGCGTTGGCCACGTCGCTCGCCTCGGCGCGTGTCGGGCGGATCGACTTGATCATGCTCTCCAGCATCTGGGTTGCGGTGATGACTGGCCGTCCGTAGATGGCGCAGCGATGGATGATCTTCTTCTGGGCAATGGGGACGTCTTCCAGGCTCATCTGAAGCCCGAGGTCACCCCGGGCAACCATCACGGCATCGCTCATGCGGATGATTCCGTCCAAGTCCTTCAACGCCTCGGGAGTCTCGATTTTTGAGACAAGCCGAATGGGTGATTTGTGCTCGTCCACGATGCCGCGCAGTTCGGCCATATCCTCCGCGCTGCGCACATAGCTCAGCGCGAGGAAGTCAGCGTCAATCGCAATCGCCTCACGAATGTCGGGGAGATCTTTGGGTGTAAGGCAGCCGACCGAGAAAGAGCGGCCCGCGACCGTGATTCCCTTGCGGGAATACACGGTGCCCCCGCTGAGGGCGACACCATGAGCCAATCCATCTTCGACGCGGCTGATGCGAATTTCAATGTCGCCGTCACCCAGAAGCACTCGTGCTTTCGGCTGGATTCCATTCCAGATCGGGCCATCGGCGAGTGGAATATTTGCTCCGCGTCCGTGCCCGAGCGTCACCTTCTGCTTCGGTTTCAGAAGGAATCCTTCGGGCGGCAGGTCTCCGATGCGGAACTTAGGCCCTTGAAGGTCGACCAAGATTCCGATGGGCGAGAGGGGGCGCTCGATGGCGCGGATCCACTTCACCCATTCCCGCTTTTCCTCCCAGGTTCCGTGGCTGCAGTTGAGCCGGGCGACGTTCATCCCTGCCGCGACCAGCTCCTTGATCTTGGCCTGGGTGTTGGTCGCGGGGCCAAGGGTGCAGACAATCTTGGTGCGGCGCTTCATAGGGTGAGACTACCGGAGAGCTTCAACCACAGCGTCCATAAGGTCGCCGTGGGTGTCAATTTTCTCGACCCCAACCTTGGCAATGCGCCGTCCGTCGGTCTCTTCGACCTTGAAGCGATATCCTTCGTGCTCGCAGGACTCTCCCTCCACGGGCTGACGGCCAAAAATGCCGAAGACGTAGCCGCCGATCGTGTCAAATTCGTCGCTTGTGAAGGTTGAGCCGATTTCGTCGTTCAAGTCGTCGAGGTGGAGCTTGCCATCTACGACAAATCCTTCACCATTGGCCACCACGGGCGGTTCCTCGTCGTCGTATTCATCGACGATCTCACCGACGACCTCTTCCACGATGTCCTCAATCGTCACGATTCCCGCCGTTCCGCCGAATTCGTCCTGAATGACGACGAGTTGGGTCTTGCTGACCCGCATTTCGTGGAGGAGGTCGTGAAGGCTCTTGCTTTCCGTCACAAAAACAGCGGGCCGCATGATGTGATGGATGGGGCGGTCGGTCTCGCCCGTCGAAAGCACGGCGAGGACGTCTTTGGCATGGACGATCCCAAGGATCTGGTCATCTGTGCCCTCGTAAACCGGGATGCGCGAATGGCCGGTCTCTTCGACCATCTTGGCCACATCGATCAACGCTGCGGAGATGGGGATGGAGTCCAAATCAATTCGGGGGGTCATGATTTCGCGGGCGATGGTGTCCCCGAACTCGAAGACGGAATCAAGCATCTCCGCCTCCACAACTTCGAGTTCGCCGCTCTCGCCTGCTGTTTCAATCAGATTCTTGATCTCCTCTTCACGCTCGTTCGCAATGGTGAAGGTCGCATCTGCTCCGAATCGCTTGGTGGCGAGATTGGCGATGGCCAGAGACGCCTTGCCGGGCAGCCAGAAAACATAGACGAAAACCTTCAGAAAAGCAGCCAGCTTCAGACAGGCTCGAACTGGGTGGCTTGCCGCAAAAGTCTTCGGGATCAGTTCTCCGATGATGACGTTCACCGC
>JAEYWW010000298.1 GCA_023428805.1 Armatimonadota bacterium
CCTCTGAACTCGCCCGCGACCCGGCCTCGCTCAACAACCCCTCCCCCGCATTGAGGGCCAGTGTCCGATCCGCCGTGTCTTCGTTGCTGGTCCGGTCCCGGGCGATCCTGATCCAGAATCCTGATGACAGTTCCGGCATCTCCGTATTGAACGAAGGCTTGGCCACGATCAAGCTCAAAAATGACTTCCGCCGCCGTGCCCACTACTTCGTGGAACGCACAAGCTATGTTCCCGCGGGAGGCGGGGCGCCGGTCACAAGCAACGCCGACATCTCCAATGGCTCGATCTCTCCCACCGTCGGAACCACATCGCTCATCGGGAGCATCACAGACATTCTGATCGGAAGCGATGCCTACGTTGGAATCGAAACTGCCCCGATTGAACTTCCGATCTATCCTGCGGGCGCGCAGTCAACAACCTACAAGGTTCGCGCCGTCGGCATCGGTGCGCTGGCAGGCGACGAAGCTGACTTGAACGCGGACCAGAGCGCAAAGAAGAGAGAATTGATTCGCCTGTCCTTTGTCGCCGATCTTTTCGTTCCCTTCATCGCGAATGTCTGCATGCCGATCAAGGGCGACTCGATTGACACTTACATGAATCTGGTTCACGGCTCCGATCTGGCGGCGGGGCTGGTTTCTCTGATCGGCAGCACCGCTCCCGCAGTTTTGACGAAAGCCGAGTCAGGCGATGTGGATGGAGCGCTGCTCGATCTCTTCAACAGCGTGACAACAAACGGCCAGTTCCGGCTGAGCCTGCTCCATATTCTGTGGAAGGCGTGCGCCAAGGCAGGGATGTCCGAGATGAATTTGGAACAGTTCATTGATGGCGCGGAGTCTGCCCTGAGAGTTCTTGGACTGGTGGACACTCTGCTCACCGCCTTCGATACCTCCGTTCAGGGGGCGCACATTGCCGCATCAGAACGCTCGCACACCTGGACGGTCGTTTCGACCAATTCCAAAGTCCGTCTCAATCCGTCGAGCGCGGAGCTCAAGCCGCTCGAAAACAAGGCTTTCACAGCCGAGGTCATTGATGCTCCTGAGTCGGCTGCTCTCACCTACAAGTGGACGTGCACCGCAAGCTTCGGCGGGATCAGCGATGGAATTCACACCGGTCCCAGCTTTGAATCCTCTCAGAAAACGGTCCAATATGTCGCCTCGGTTGACAAAGCAGGAACAGACACAATCACAGTCGAAGCTTTTGAGATCAAGGGGCAGGATCGTCTCTCTCTCGGCAAAGCCACAGCCACTGTGAAGGTCGGAGAGTCCGGCGAGTACATGATTGAAGCCTTCGACCTGGATGACTACGCATCGATTTGGCATAACGACAACGTCTTCCATGCCGACGTCGACGGTGAGTACCTGCCCGGGCCGCGTGGACCCTACACTCTTGCGGATGCGAAAAAGGGAGACTCTGTCCGCATCCAGATCAGAGATTACTACGGCTACAACGCAGGGATCGGGGATGTCTATATCAAGCGGCCCGATGGCACGAGGAAGCTGGTGATCACGGCTCGGTGGTTCTCCACTCCTCCGGGCAACAAAGCCGTTGTTGTGGATGAGACATTCACACTCGATTAATGCCCCCATAATTGAGCATGACCTTCGTGGTGCGGCTGGGTGGAAGATTCTCGGTCCTGCGGGACGGGGAAATTCTTCCACCCCCGCCCACTCAGTCGTGCGGAGTCATGCTGCTCGGGCTTCTGAGTTCCGGCGATGCATGGCTTGGCAGGGACTCCACAGCGCGAAAGCTGTATCCGAGATCAAATCCCCAAGCGGCGCGAACCGCGCTTCGACAGACCTTGCGGCGCAGCAGGTCTTGGCTGGGCAAGGATGCGATTGAAGCTGATCTTGGTCATCTGAGGCTGTGCGGATCATGGTCAATTGACCTGGGGCTTGCTGATCTCGCAAAAGCCGAAGGCGCGCAGATCGCACCCGGACTTGACCACCCTTGGGTCGAAGAAGTTCGGCGTCATTGGTCGCCCAAGAAAGGCGACCTGGCAGCACGAGACCGGTCTTTTGTGGATGCGGTCTGCGCGACGGCACGGTGTGATGTTGACAATGCCCGCGCGCTGCTGCTCGGGGGATCATCCTTCCTCTGGCAGCTTCCTGTCTCAGACGTTGCAGGAATGCTCGACCTCACCCGCCCCATCCATGCGAGGGTGCCCTCTTACTCGGGGTATTTGGAGGTCAAAGGCCTGTTCGAAATGTACTCATGCTCGTTCGATGCCGCCGTGAAGGATCTGATCCGGGCTCATCAAGTCGAAGTGAAAGACGGCCAGCGCAAAAATGCCCGTCGAATCGCTCAGTCGCTCCTATTCTGCCTGCTCGATGGTGGGAGGATGGAGGAAGCCAGACAATGGAGGCTGCGATTGCTCCAGGATTATCGCTTCGATCTCCGGTCAACGATCGCGGTCTCAGCAGAAGCCTGGAATCGGGCGGATCGCGGTGAAGCCCTGGAGATCATGCGGCAGGGGGAGTCGTTCGCGCCCTTCGCCTCACGTCATGATCGCCTTCACTTCTTGACCAACTTCGCAATTCTTGCCGCTGAGAGCAGGGAGACTGCGCTCTCGAATGAACTGGCGGATCGGTGCCGGGCAGAAGGGTTGAGCGAGCTCGACAACCGATGGAATCAAGCGCTGAGCTACTCCCAAGCCATTCAATGCATGACCGCAGGCGACACCAACCGGGCAATTTCCCTGCTGGAGGCGACCTGGGCGGGAAGCGGCGGATGGCCGCTGCATATTGTTTACGGCAAGGAAAGCCTGGCGCTGGCCCATGCGCTCAAGGGCGAGCGTAACGCCGCCACCCGGCTATGGAGTGAAGTCCACATGATGCGGACGATGGCTGGAGGCGCGCTCAATCCCCGTTTGCAGGAATTGAGCGCGCAGATCAAAGCTCTGATCAGTTGACGACGGCGTAGATCTGATCTTCGTCGAGGATTGTGTAATCCTGGCCATCGAGGGTCACTTCGTTGCCGCCGTACTTGCTGAAAAGCACGCGATCGCCGACCTTGACGGTGAGCTTGTTGCGGTCGCCGCTGTCGAGCACCCGGCCGTTGCCGGTTGCGATGACCTTGCCTTCGGTGGGCTTCTTCTTGGCGCTGTCGGGGAGGATGATGCCGCCTGCGGTCTTCTCCTCTGCCTCGACGAGCTGCACAACGACTTTGTCTCCAAGGGGACGAATGTTTGCCATTGTTAATCTGCCTCTCGGAGCGGCGTGAGCAGAACTCACACCGCGAGATTGCCGACATTCTGCCCCGACAGGGCAGGCGGGGTCAATGCAGATTGGCAGAAATGGGGCGAGAGTGCTAACGTTTTGCTTCAGCTCAGGACTTCGACCGACACGACTTTCAAGTCACTATCCAGCTCATAAACTCGCGGCACCGCCGTCGGCAGTTCCAAAGCCAGAATCTCGTCCGGGCTCAGATTCTCCAAATCCATGACAATCGAGCGGTTGCTGTTTCCGTGCGCCACGACAAGCACATTCTTGCCCTGACGCAGATCACCGATGATGCACCGCTCATAGAAGGGGATCGTCCGCGCCTTGGTGTCCTTGAGCGACTCTCCATTGGGAGGCGCAACATCGTAGCTGCGGCGCCAAATGTGAACCTGCTCTTCGCCGTACTTCTGGCGCATGTCGTCCTTGTTGAGCCCGCTGAGGTCGCCGTAGTCACGCTCATTCAGAGCCTTGTCGCGGATGACAGGCACCGAAATCCGAGCTGATTCCAGCATGATGCGCAATGTCTCCTGGGCGCGGGTCAGTGCGCTGGTGTAGGCGACGTCGATTCGGTAGGGCATCAGTTTGGCTCCCGCGAAAGCCGCCTCCTCTTCCCCTTTCTCGGTCAAGGGAACATCCACCCAGCCTGTGAATCGGTTCTCAAGGTTCCAAAGCGACTGACCGTGGCGAACGAGGATGAGCTGAGACATCGAGGGGATGGTACCAAAAATCAGGTCAAGTCGTCGGCAGATTCCTCTTCTGTCGAGCCGCAATTCGCGCGTCTTCAAGCCCGGCATTGAAACGGCGGGAGATCATCCAAACCCCGGCTCCCAAGGTGAGAGGCGTTGAAACAAGATAGCTGATGACGGTTGTCACGTAGACCAGAGTCGTCCACTCGTTGTCCGCGAAGTCAGGGCTGGTCGGCCTCCTGACGAGAC
>JAEYWW010000302.1 GCA_023428805.1 Armatimonadota bacterium
GCCCAAAACAGCCCATCGCCGACGACGCCTCTCTCACCCCTGGATTACCTGAATTCCGAAGAGAAAGCCACAAAACTTCGCAGACTAAGAAGATGCCCGCACAAACCCAGAACGCCGCTCCGTCACTCCGCGCAGTCGCAGGCACCACTGACCGTCCTGAGTCACCCTCCACAACAACAGTCATCGTCAGAATTTATTACCGCAAACCGAGTTGAGGGTTGCTAGCGACGTCCCACAAAAAGACGACCGACAGCTCCATCGTAGTCGTACACCATGAAGGCAAAATGGTCGCCGTTGAACATGGGGAATTCGACGTCGCCTTTGGCGTTGGGGATCGGCACTTGCTGTGATCCGTTTCTGTCGAAAAGCAAAAGGCACGGTTTTTCACCGTTCCATCCGATCAGGCTTCCGTTTCCGTCAGGTGTGATCATCAGATCGGTGATGGATTCCGGGGCTCCTGGCACAGTGAACGGGCTGAGCTTGCGATTTTTGAAGGATTGGAACGAGACCGGTGCCAAGGCCCGGTCGCTGCCATCGGGCATTCCACCAGTCGTCTTGACAATGATTCCGCCTTCACTCAACGCCGCCACCGCTTCGCCTTCGGTGAGGCGGAGAGTCGAGCCCTTGTTGATCTCCACAACATAGCACTTGCTCCAATTGGTCGAGCTGCGTGTCGGATCGCCGTCCGCATCCACATATTGAGTGGCGATGATTCGGCCGTCTTTGAGCAGGATCGGGTTTGAAGCCGGACCGAGGTCTTCGATCAGCTTTCCATCCTTCACCCACATCAATTTTTCAATCGCTTTCTTCTCGTCACCCATAATGAAATGGGTGTCGGAACGGACTCCCTGGAGCAGGATCGCCCCGTCGGATCGGACAGCTTTGACTCCCAGAAGCTCCCAGTTAGACATGTCCTTGGGCAGCGAAACGGGTGCGAATTTGCCTTGGCGGGAGATGAATGGACGGGAGTAGACGATGGTGCTCGCGCCGGAATAGGTGTAGAACCTCTCCCCAAAGAAGTCGCCGTTCGGCAGAAACCCGGCAACATCGATACCGCTTACGCCCTCTTCATCCAGGCCAAAGTCCTCGGCCTGAGCCAATGTAATCTCGGCAAATTTCTTGCCGTCCCAAACCAGCCACCCGTATCGCTCCTCCTTGTAGGCTTCGATGATGACCTGGCCTTTTGGGCCCACACCGCAGACTCCAAACAACTCCCATCCGCGCGGCGCTTTTACTTCGGAAACCGTCGGATTCGTCAAGATCATGAAGAGGGTGGCAGCGAACATACGGGGATAGGACGCGTTGGGGTGATCGGAATTACGAGCGGGAAACTGACTTGAGGATTTCGCTGACAACATCCTGAACCGTCAGTTGCGTTGAGTCAATGACGAACCATCCACTCTTGTCTGCTTCTCGATAGTGGGCCTGCATTCCGTGGATGATTTCAATCAGCTCCGCCGTATCAAAACTCTTGTTCGTCCGGGTGAGATTTCGCTCAAGATTCACCTGTAGATCAGGCAGCAGGCAAACCTTGATGATAGGATGGCTGGCAAGATGATCCTCCATCATCTGGTTGAGGCGCGGCAGATTGCGGCAATGATCGAATGCCACGGTGAAGCCGCTCTCCGCATACTCGCTGGCAATCGCACAGGCGGCTCTTTCGGCAATTCTAAACTGTCGGTCAGTCTCCTCTGTCCAATCGGTGGAGTCCTCCAGCCCGCTCACAACCCAATGGCGGATATCGTCCACCGGAAGGTGAATTCCCTTCCGAAATGCCTTCAAAAGTTCTTGACTCACCGTGGTCTTCCCTGCTCCTGGAGGACCGGTGATGATGAAGATCACGGGGTCCAAACGTATCTCCCAGTGCGCGAATTAACGGTGGGTTTTGCCGGGGTTTTGGCTGACTCGAAATGGTTGTATCCCGGGAGAAGATTCCGCCAAAAGCTCTTGAGACCAGGATTCTCCAATTCAAACTTGCTCAAGTTCTTGGCCGTCATCCTGAACGGATAAATGTGGACGGGAATCTCCCGCTCCCTGGCTTGAGACGCCAGCTCATAGATTGTTTCGATCACAGGATCGGTCATCGCGAGGCAGCCAATGCTCACGTTGGAGCCGTGGATGAAGATGTCGAAGCCCGGCTTCTCCTTGTCCGAAAGAACCCGATCACTCGCGTTCGGGTAGTCGATCCCGAGACTGAGGTGAAAGCGCGAGTTGGGGTTGAAGCGGTCCACTTTGTAGTAGCCCTCCGGAACCTGGAGATCCCCTTCCTTCCGCTTCGGTCCAAACACTCCAGACTGTCCGGCAACGGTAAAAACCGCGATGAGCGTGTGCCTGCGGGAATCCTTGCCCGCCCCCCAAAGCTCCAGCTCTCCCTCGTGCTTGAAGGCGCGGATGTAGAGCTTGTGCAGAGGCTTGTCGAGTCCGGCTTTTTGAAGGAGCTTGTCCGGGTTCAGTTCCACTTCCTCTACCTCGGGGGCCTCATCAACCATAAGGGATGGAGACCCACTGTTTTTGCAGGCCACCAAGGCCAACATCGCGCAGGGGATCAAAGCCAAATTTCTTCCCATATTGAATCCATCTCCGCGTGGACTGCTCCGCTTGAGTCGGGCTGAAGCGGAGCGCTCAGTTCACTCGTCAGCGGAAGAAGTCGAAGGCTTCGAGCTTCGCTTTCAGCGATTGCAGGAAGCGTCCGGCGGTCGCGCCGTCCACGAGACGGTGATCGTAGGTGAGGACGATGTTCATGATCTGCCGGATGGCGATCATGCCGTTCACCACGGTCACGCGGGGAATGATGCCGTAGGTGCCGAGGATTCCCGCCTGCGGCGCGTTGATCATTGGGGTGCCGAGGACCGCGCCGTAGGAGCCGGGGTTGGTGAGGGTGAAGGTTCCGCCCTGCACATCCTCGACGCCGAGAGAACTCTTGCGCGCCTTGGCCGCAATTCCTTCGAGGTCCTTTGCGAGGTCGATCAGGGTCTTCTTGTGCGCGTCGCGGATGACCGGAACGATCAGGCCGCCATCTCCCTTCTCGCCGAGTGAAACCGCCACGCCGAGCTGGACCGCGTTGTTCTTCACGATCTTGTTGTCCGGCATCAGCGCGGAGTTGAGCATCGGGTACTCCAGAAGGGTTTCGGTGAGGGCCTTGAGGAAGAACGGCGTGTAGGTGAGCTTGACGCCGTACATCTGCTGGAAGGTCTCCTTGTTCGCCGAGCGGAATTCGACCATCTTGGTGACGTCAATCTCCATCAGGGTGCTGACGACCGGCACCTGGGAGGATCGGACCATCGCCTCGGCGATCATCTTTCTCATCCCAACCAGCGGAATGATCTCCTGATCGGCTCCCGCAGTGGTCGGTGCGACCTCCTTGACCTGGAGGGACTGTGTTGGGGCAGTCGCCTGCTTCGGCGCGGAGCCTCGGCCTGCGATATAACCTTCCAAATCTTTCTTGGTGACGCGCCCGCCCGATCCAGTGCCGGAGATGCCCGCCAATTCGGAGGACGAAACTCCCTGCTCCTTCGCGATGGCGCGGACGACCGGGGTGTAGAAGCGTCGCTGACCGTCATCCACGGGCTCGGTCGCGGCAGGTTCAGCGCTCTTGGCGGCCGGAACTTCCTCCTGCTTGGGAGCAGCTTCGGCGGCGGGAGCCGGGCTGTCGGCAAGCGCGGCCTTGGCGGCGGCTTCGTCGGGCTCGATCACACCAGCGACGGCGAAGACTTCGGCCTCGGTGTTCTCGGGGAAGATGATCTTGGTCAGAATTCCTGAAGCGGGGGACGGAGCTTCGAAGGTCACCTTGTCGGTCATCACTTCAAAAAGCGGCTCGTCCACCTTGACGAATTCCCCGACTTGCTTCAACCATCGGGTGATCGTCACTTCATGGACGCCTTCACCCACTTCTGGAACGATGATATCTTCCGGCATGGTCCCTCATTTTAACCTGTTCAGCATTGGTTCGTGCGGGTCTGAGGACACGGAAAAATCCTGTTTGAAATGAGAATGCCATCAGACGCTATGGCCTTTGGAGTGCGGTCAGCGATGACCGCTTTCAATTCCGCCGGAGGCGGACGGTTGCTCTTCGTAGCAGAACAACGAGGG
>JAEYWW010000361.1 GCA_023428805.1 Armatimonadota bacterium
GCCATCGGCTCCTCGATGACGTAAGCTTTGTTGGCCCCGGCTTTGCGGCAGGCGTCGAGAACAGCATCCCGCTCAACTTCGGTGATTCCGCTGGGAATGCCGACCACGACGGTCGTGTGGAACACAGGGCCACGCCGCGCGCGCTGAACAAAATCACGAATCATCGCCAGGGTCTGGTCGTAGTCCGCGATGACCCCATCCTTCAAGGGGCGAGTGGCGACGATGTTGGCAGGAGTCTTGCCCAGCATCTCTTTGGCGCGCTGGCCGACAGCGAGGGGTTTGCCGCTGTCCTTGTCGATGGCGACCACGCTGGGTTCTCGGATGACGATCCCGTGTCCGGCCACACAAACCAGTGTGTTGGCCGTTCCCAGGTCGATGCCGATGTCTCGCGTGAAGCGCGAAACGAGCTTCTTCCAAAATGCGGGGGCGTTCGAAGTCGACATCTGACGCTGATCTTCCGTGATTCTAAAATGCGAAGGCCCGCTCAATCCTTGAGCGGGCCTTCATCATGCCAGATTCAACGCGGTAAAGGCTAGTCCCCTGGCAGCCTATCGGCCGCGACCACCGCCGCCATCGCGTCCGCCGCCGCCAGAGTTGCCGCCGCCGGGAAGAGCATCGACATAAACGACAGCGCCTTCTTGAAGGACCGCGCGTTCGGTCGGCACAACCTTCGGATCAGGCGGAGCAGTCGCCCTGGGAGCTGTAAACATGAATGTCAGCACACCCGCCACACACAGGACGAATGAACAGATCAGGACAATGAGGTCATTTTGATTCTTCAACGAACAGCTCCTCGATCAAATCGCATTATAGCAGACGCTCGCAATCTTTGCCAGCGTTACACCTCAATGCCTGAAATGACGAACTCCCGTCATCACCATTGCGATTCCGAGCCGGTCAGCGGCGGCAATCACGTCGTCATCCTTCTTGCTCCCGCCAGGCTGCACAATGGCTGCGATGCCGGCGGAGGCGGCGGTCTCGATGCTGTCGGGGAACGGGAAGAATGCATCGCTCGCGAGAATTGCTCCCTTGGAGAGCTCTCCCGCCTGCTCCAGGGCCAGGCGCACGGACTGCACCCGGTTCATCTGCCCCGCCCCGGTTCCGAGCAATCTCGTCGAATCCGCCACGAGGATCGCATTCGATTTGACGTGCGGGATCATCCGCCAGGCCAGCTTGATCGCCTTCATCTGCTCTTCCGTCGGCGCGAGCTGGGTGGCCACCCGCCATTCATGCGCCGGGTCTTCATCGCTGGCTTGGACAAGCGCTCCCCCCCGCACAGTGCGGACAGTCAAATATGAGTCAGAAGGTGAAATCTTAGCCTCCAAGAGCCGCACGCTCTGCCCCCAGCCAGCCCGGTTCTGGAACAATTCCAGAGCATCGTCATCAAAGCCAGTCGCAATGACGACCTCAAGGAAGTTGCCCTTTTCAGTCATCGCCTCGGCTGCGGCAAGATCGACCCGTCCGTGATGGGCGGCGATTCCCCCGAAGGCCGAAATGGGATCGGACGAACGCGCGAGTCGATAGCTTTGGGCCAGGTCCCCGCTGGCCGACGCGCCGCAGGGGTTCCCGTGCTTAATGATCGCGGTCGATCCCTCGGGCATATCGCAGACCAGCTCCCAGGCCGCGTCGGAGTCAAGAATGTTGTTGTAGCTCAGCTCCTTGCCCCAAATCTGCTTGGCCGCTGCGATTCCATCGCTGCTCAACGGGTCGCTATAGAGTCCGGCGGACTGGTGTGGATTCTCGCCGTAGCGGAGATCAAGCGTCTTGCGATAACCCAGAGCGATCGTCTGAGTCTCCGCCTCTTCGCCCGCCGCCTTGCTCAGATACCGGCTGATCATCGAATCGTAGAACGCCGTGTGCCGGAATGCCTTCGCGCTCAGGCGCAGGCGATGATCGGCGATCTGGCCACTTTCAAGAGCCTCCAGGACGACCGGATAATCGTCGGGATCGGTGACGACGGCGACATTGGCCCAATTCTTGGCTGATGCGCGGACCATCGCAGGGCCGCCGATGTCGATCGATTCGATGGCCTGTTCCAGGGTGTGCTCGCCCGTCACCGTCTTCTCGAAGGCATAGAGATTGATGACCGCGACGTCGATGCCCACAATGCCTGCCTCCTCCATCTGGCTTCGGTGGGATTCGAGTCGGCGGTCGCCCAAAAGTCCGCCATGCACGCTGGGATGAAGAGTCTTCACCCGGCCATCCAGCATCTCGGGGAAGCCGGTGATTTCGCTGACATCCTTGACTTCGAGACCCGCTTCGCGAAGGGCCTTGGCTGTGCCGCCCGTGCTGACCAGCTCAAAGCCGAGGCGGGCCAAGCCTCGGGCGAAATCGGCGAGGCCGGTCTTGTCGGTGACGGAAAGAAGGGCGCGGGGCATCGCCCTTCAGTTTATTGCGGAGGAACGGTCGTGATCCCGGTCGTCCCACCGCCGCCCGTCTCGGAGCCTGCGGTGGAGCCTCCCGTTGTGGTTGTGGTGGGAGGTTCAGGCTGCTTGACCTTGATCTTCGTCGTCTGAGTCGCGGTCTTGCCGTTCTCATCGTATACGGTCAAAGTCACTTCAGTCTCCTCCGTCACGTCGATCTCCTGCGCGCCCCCGACCGGATCAACGACGATGGGCGCATTCGACCCGACTTTGAGCTCCGCCCGCCGGCCATTGGTGAGCTTCCAGCTCACGACAACCTTGGTGCCCACCAAAGGATCGACTTCCTTCGGAGAAACGGAAAGCTGCGTGATTTCCGCAAGGCTCGCATCCGAGACTCTGATCTTGATTGTCTTCTCAACAGATTTGCCGTCGGAGTTGTAGGCAATCAGCTTGTAGGTGAAGTCGCCAGCCACTTCTGCGGTGAGCTCGACGCTTTCAGCTTTGGGATCAAGATCACCCGGCTTCGGGCTCAAAGTCGCCTTTGTCACGGCATCCGACAGCTTGTAGCGAACAACGAACTTCTCACCGACTTTGAGCGAAGTTCGATCTGCCGAAAATGTGGAAATCTGAGGCATCGGAGCCAGGACTGGCTGGCTGATGTTGACGAATGTGGTGTCCAGGCGGGATTTCTCGCCATCGCGGATCGCGCGGGCTTCGATATTCAACTGCCCGAGGTCTTTCGCGGGAATCTTCAGCTCTCCCGACAGCGCCTGTTTGGGGAACGATTCGTCTCCCACGGTGAGATCAACATACTTGGCGTTGCTCGCCGACCATCGAATCGTGATTTCCTCACCCTGAACGACTTGATTGGGGGACGCGGTCAGGCTGTCGACTGAGGGCGGCTTCGGC
>JAEYWW010000086.1 GCA_023428805.1 Armatimonadota bacterium
ACATCGATTTGAGCGCGCGGTCGATCTGCCGAAGATCACCGATGAATTTGGCCGCATTGTCGGCACGCTCACGCTCGGCCCCACGCCGAAAGGCATCGATCCCTGGGATCGACTCGCGCAGATCTGGCTGGTGGACGATAAGGGCGAGCGATTTGAAGTCCTCCGCTTCATCACCCCCTATCGCAAAGGCTGGACCTGGCGCGTTGATCTCACCCGCCTCATGCCGCTCCTCAAAGGACGCAAACAGTTCAAGTTCGAGTGCGAAACCTGGGGCGAGGGCTGGCTGGTCGATTTTGATTTGGCCTACTACCCAGGCGCTCTTTCGCCAAGGCCGGTCGAAGTGCGCAATCTTTGGAACGGCACCGCCGTGATCGGGCAGCCCAAAGAGTTTCCGCTGGCCGATTTCTTCAAAGAGCAGACTCTCTCGCTCGGCCCCAACAAGAAGGTCGAATTTGTCGCCTGTGTCACCGGGCATGGCATGAGTCCGAACAAGGACAACGCCGGTGAATTCCACCCCCTCTGGCGCAAGCTCCACGTCAACGAGGCCGCTTTCCAAAACAATCTTTGGAAGCAGGACTGCTATCTCAATCCCTGCCGTCCCCAAGGTGGAACCTGGAAGTACGATCGCGCAGGCTGGGCTCCCGGCGACGTTGTCACGCCCTGGGTTCAGGACATTTCCCAGTCAATCTCAACCTCAGGCCCGACAAAGTTCAACTACGAAATCCAACCCTACACCAACCCCACCCCCGCCGAAGGCAGCCCCGCCCGCCACGTCGTGGAATCGTACTTGGTCCTCTGGAAGTAATCCCTCCGATGCTGACGATGCGCCCCTGGGCGTCGTAGGTCATCGCATTCCCCGACAGGCTCGTCTGCTCGCCCCTGCCGTTGAACGTGTGGCCCGCCGAAGTGATCTGGGAGTTCGCGTTGTAGGTGTGGCTCGTTCCGTTGAAGAGCGTCAAGTTCCCGTTGGCGTCCCAAGTGAGGGTGTTGCCGTGGGTGCCTGATCCGAACGGCCTCGTCTCCGAAGTCAGATTGCCTTGGGAATCGTAGGTCATCTGGATAAGGCCCGTGTAGCCGGTCATGACATTGGTGCCATCCATGCGGGGAACTGTTGAACCACTTTGGATCATGCGCCCCATGGCGTCGTACTTCATCGTATAGAAGTCGGCGCGGCTGAGAGAATAGGGGTGTCGCGCCTTCAGATACTGAATCGAGAAAACAGACTAAAGATAAGGTTTAGCAGCTTTGCGTTGGCATCGCACTAAGGGATCTTTTTGCGGACAGGCTAGACTCTCTTCCGAAATGAGCAACCTGACGATCCTGCCGCCGGACAGCAACCAAGCCTTGGGAATCGGGCAATTTGCGGTCGAATTCATGGAGAGCGGGTCGCCGGGGGCGGCGGTGCGGGAGCGGACGCGGTGGTTCCACACGGATTCGGTGCTCTGCGGTCTCAGCGCGTTGGCACTCCAGACCAATGCTCCGACGATTCTCCGCCAGGAAGCTCTGGAATACGCTGACCCCCAGGGCGCAAAGGTCTTTGGATCAAACGAAACCGTCAAGGCCGAAAAAGCCGTCGTCGCCAACAGCTCCGCCGTCCGCGAATGGGATTCCAACGGCACGAACTTCGGCTTCCGACCGGAGCGAAACCATACGGCGGGCTAATTTGGTCACAATGACTTCTATCCCGTCGCCATCGCCGCCGCCCAGCAGCAGAATCTCGACGGCGCGACCGCCCTCAAGGCGATGGTTCTGCTCGATGAAATCCGGGGACGCCTCGCCGAAGTCTTCAGCCTCAAAACCTACAAGATCGACCACGTCGTCCACGGCGCCATCGGCAGTGCGGCGACCTACGGTGCGCTGATGGGCGCGACGCCGGAGCAGATCGAGAGCGCGATCGGAATGTTCGTGGCCCATACAATCCCCTGGCGGGCGATCCGCGCGGGCAAGCAGCTCAGCGACTCGAAGGGAGCCAGCGCGGCGATCAGCACCGAGTCCGCGATCCTTTTCATGAAGCGGGCGATGCGCGGGTTCGTCGGGCCGAAGGACATCTTCCGCAATCCCGAGGCGATCTTCCGATTCTTCGAGCCGACCACGAGCGGCAAAGATCGCTGGAAGGAGCAGGGCGACTCTCCGTTCGAGCTCGCGTTGAGCAGCACCGGCGATGACTTCGCGGTGATGGGGATGCACTTCAAACTCGGGCTCTACGAGCACCAATCCGCCGGCGCTCTTCAGGGAATGATTGATCTCATCAAGGCCAATCCGAGCATCATCGCCGACGGCGGAAACGGCATCAAAAAGATCACGATTGTCGCCTATGAGCCCGCGTTTGGCATCATCGGCAATCCGATGAAGAAGGACCCCAAGACGCGCCAGAGCGCGGATCATTCGATGGCCTACATCGTCTCGACCCTTCTCCGCAAGGCGATTGATGCGGGCGCGGTCGAGTCGGCGAATGATGAAATCTGGAAGCAGTTGATGCTCATGCCGGAGGATTACAAAGTTGCCGACACCGCGATCTTCCACCCCGTCACCCGCTCGTTGATGGATCGGATCGACTTCCAGCATGGCGGGCCCGACTACGACGCGAAGTATCCCGATGGAATTCCGACTTCACTCAAGATTGAGATGTCTGATGGCTCGATTCTCGACTCCGGCCTCGTGATGTATCCGGCGGGTCACGCCCGGAACACCGCCGCCAATCTGCGCGAAATCCTCGGCCACAAATGGGGGCTTCTCGGCGGCATCGCCGCGGCGGATTTCAGCGATCCGCTGGGCTACATCGAAATGCTTGAGTCCTTGGAATCGCTTTCGCCCGAGGAGATGCAGGGAATCTACAACTTCCCGATCGCCGCGCGCCCGGGATACGAGGCGGCTGGCTGATTGAGGCATCTCGGTGAGATATGCCAGGAGTGCTCTGTGCAGTGAATGGTGAAGAGCATTTTGAGGAAGATTGAGAACGTCACGGCCTCGCGGGAGCTCGGCCCTCCAAGGAATCTTGCCAATGGAGGGC
>JAEYWW010000181.1 GCA_023428805.1 Armatimonadota bacterium
CTCCTCGAATGATCTTTCGTTGATCTGATAGGATTAGACCCCTGCGAATCTAAGACTGCCGTAAAGCCTCTCTAGGGGCGATGATAGAAAGTTGTAAGAATCGCTATTACACGACCAGTCGATAACCCACATGCGGCTCTGTGAGGAGCATCTTCGGGTTGTTCGGCTCCGCTTCGATCTTCCGCCGCAGGTAGCCCATATACACGCGGAGGTACTGCGCCTCCTCCGAATATTCGGAGCCCCAGACTTCCGCCAAAAGCTGGCGATGGGTCACAACTTTGCCCGCATGTTTGACCAGCATTGCGAGCATCTTGTATTCAAGAGGCGTCAGGTGAATCTCCACGCCTCTGACATGAACGCGGCGCGCAGAGAAGTCGATTTTGAGGTCTCCCGCTTCAAAAATAGGATCCACGACATCCTGCCGGACTGCATGACGCAGGGCCACCTTGATGCGGGCGAGAAGCTCGCCGACGCTGAAAGGCTTGGTCACATAATCGTCGGCGCCCTCTTCCAAACAGGCGATCTTCTGATTCTCCTGCCCCTGTCCCGAAATGACGATGATCGGAACCTGCGACCACTGGCGGACAGTCGTGATGATGTTGACGCCGTCCCCGTCGGGGAGGCCGAGGTCGAGAAGGACAAGGTCGGGCCGCTTTTCGGCGATCAGGTCGAGCCCGGCCTTGGCGCTTTCCGCCTCCACCAGCCTGTAATTCGCGTCCGAACCCGTCAAATAGCTCTTGAGCAAATGCCGGATTGCCGGATCATCCTCGATGATCGCAATCATGATCGGCGTGCCCGCATCGCTCATGTTGTAATGATAGATTGTTTCTCAGGGGGCACGCTATCGGGATTATTACGAGTGGGAGTAATGGTCACTCCAATTTCGCGGACGCCCTCCAGCGCATACCATCGGTTGACATTCACACCATACAATGTCCCGATCTCCGAGATCGCTTCTTCGCTCAGCCGCGCCACTACCCCTCCTTGTCCTCGTACTGCGATTTCAGCGCGTTGACCACGCTTGGGTCGGCCAGGGTGGTTGTGTCTCCCAAGACTCTGCCCTCGGCCACATCGCGCAGAAGCCGCCGCATGATTTTTCCGCTGCGGGTTTTGGGGAGTTCTGCGGTGAAGAAGAGGTCATCCGGCCGCGCGATGGGGCCGATCTTCTTGGCGACGTGGGCGCGGATTTCCTCCTTGAGCACGTCTGAAGGTTCATTCCCCGAGCGCAGAATGACAAACGCCGCCACCGCCTGGCCCTTGATCTCGTGCGTTCGTCCGATGACCGCCGCCTCCGCCACGCTCGGGTGATCCACGAGGGCGGATTCGACTTCCATGGTCGAGATGTTGTGTCCGGCGACGAGCATCACATCGTCCACACGTCCAAGCAGCCAATAGAATCCGTCCGCATCCCGCTTGCATCCATCGCCCGCGAAATAGGCGTCGCTGAACTTCGACCAATAAACCTGCCGATACCGCTCCTGATCGCCCCAGATTCCCCGCAGCATGGATGGCCACGGTCGCCGGATCACCAGGAAGCCGCCGACTTCCTGGTCTCCGTTCCCGTCGCTCGCGGCCCGTCCCTCTTCGTTGTAGACAGCCACCTCGATGCCGGGAAAAGGCTTGGTCGCCGAGCCGGGCTTGGTCGTCGTGATCCCCGGCAGAGGGGTGATCATGATGGCTCCGGTTTCGGTCTGCCACCAGGTGTCCACCACCGGACATCGCTCGCCGCCGATCACCTTGTGGTACCAAATCCAGGCCTCCGGATTGATCGGCTCGCCCACCGATCCCAGCAGACGCAGCGAGGAGAGATCACACGCCTCGGGAAACTCGTCCCCCCACTTCATAAAGGTGCGGATCGCCGTGGGTGCGGTGTAGAGGATCGTCGCGCCGTGCTTTTCGATGATCCGCCAGAATCGGTCCTTGTTGGGCGTGTCTGGCGCGCCCTCATACATGATCTGCGTCACGCCATTGGCGAGCGGGCCGTAGACAACGTAGCTGTGCCCGGTGATCCAGCCGCAGTCTGCGGTGCAGAAATAGACATCGTCATCCTTCAGGTCGAAGACCAGCTTGGAGGTCGCGGTCACGCCGGTCAGATAACCGCCCGTCGTGTGCATGATGCCCTTCGGCTTGCCGGTTGAGCCGCTCGTATAGAGGATGAAGAGCAGATCCTCGCTGTCCATCGGCTCGCAGGGGCAGTCGTCGCTCTGGCGCGCCATGATCTCGTCCCACCAGATGTCACGGCCCGCCTCCATGTGAATCTGCTGCTTTGTGCGCTCAAGCACGATCACGTTCTGGATCGTCGGGCAGTCGGGAAGGGCGGTGTCCACGATCTTCTTGAGCGGAACGATCTGGCCGCGCCGCCAGGAGCCATCGGCGGTGATGACCAGCTTCGCGCTGGCATCGTTGATCCGGTCCACCAGCGACTCCGCGCTGAATCCGCCGAAGACCACGCTGTGCACGGCGCCAATCCGGGCGCAAGCGAGCATCGCGATGGCCAGTTCCGGCCCCATCGGCATATAGATGCAGACCCGGTCGCCTTTCTGAATGCCAAGCTCTTTGAGCGAATTTCCAAGGCGGCTGGTTTCGCGTTGGAGGTCGGCGTAGGTGAAATTCCTTGTGTCACCCGGTTCGCCTTCGCCGATGAGGGCGACCTTGTCGCCTTTTCCCGCAGAGACATGGCGATCCACGCAGTTGTGGCAGGCGTTCAGCTTGCCGCCGACAAACCATTGGGCGAACGGCTGCTCCCACACGAGCGTTTTGTCCCAGTGCTGGAACCAGTCGAGCTTTTCCGCCCAGCTTTCCCACCATCCATGCCAATCGGCTTCGGCCTGCTCGTAGATCGCGGGGTCCGAGGCGTTGGCCTCGGCTCTGAATGCCTCGCTTGGCGCAAACGACCGCGTTTCGCTCAACAGGGTTTCGATGGTCTCGGACATGGATGAAGCCAGTTTATCCGAGCAACTTGCCCCACCATAGCAACGCGGATTGCCACCGCACAAAAATGGGCGCAGATTGAAGCACGACTGTGTCATGCACCACTCTCAGGGCTCAGTGGCCGGCGCCCGCCGCCTGACCAAGGGCCGGGATCATCGCGCGGAGGCCGCCGACCAGCATCTCCACTGCAATCGCTCCCAGAACCAGGCCCATGAGTCGATTCAGCACGTTCATTCCGGTGCGGCCCAGTTTCGGCGCGATCCAAGTGGCGCCCGCGAAGATGCCGAATGAGACCAGCACGACGAACGCGATCATTCCGACAATCAACGCCTTGTCGGCGGGAAGTTCGGCTTTGTTCATGTAGATCAGAACCGAACTGATCGCTCCGGGACCGGCCATCAGAGGGATTCCCAGAGGAACGATGGCAAGCTCGCGACGGCTGATCGCCTCGCTTCCCTCTTCGGGTGTCTGCTTGGTCCGGCTCGGCTTTGCATTGAGCATATCGAGCGCCATCAAGAAGAGCAATACCCCGCCGATCACGCGAAAAGAGTCGATTGAGATGCCGAAAAGTTTCAGGATCACGTCGCCGAGAAACGCGCTGCAGATCAGGGCGACAAAGCAGGTGAGCGAGGCGAGCAGGGCGATGCGTGTCCGATGATCCGAGTGCCGCGCGGTCAGAGCCAGGAACATGGGAGCCGTGCCGATGGCGTCGATCATCACCAGAAGCGAGATCGTCATCTTGGCCAATTCGGCAGTCGTCAGCACGCTCGCTAGTGTACGGGCGATTGGGTGGCACACCATCGCTGGCGTGGGACTTCGGCTTCAGGCGTAGTCGCCGCGATATTGGACGGCTTCGCTCAGATGAGTCTTCGTCACGGCGTCGCTCTCCGCAAGGTCAGCGATGGTGCGGGCGACTTTGATGAGGCGGTCGAAGACACGGGCGGAGAGATTCATTCGGGCCGCGACAAGACGCATGAATTCATGGCAGTCGTCGTCCATCGCAACCAGATCGCGCAGTTCCCGCGGACTCATTTTTGCGTTGACTTTGGCTTTTCCAAACCGGCTGGTCTGCCTGTCCCGCGCCCGCACCACTCGTTCACGGATTGCGGAAGACGGCTCCCCGGGCTGCTGGCGGATCAATTCTTCCGGCTTCAGCCTTGGAACGGTGATCTGAAGGTCAATTCGGTCGAGCAAGGGACCGCTGATCTTCGCGCCATACCTCTCGCACGCTCCCGCTCCGACACATTGCGCCTCGGCATAGCCCTTGAAGCCGCATGGGCACGGATTCATCGCGCCGATCAGAACACATTCGGCGGGAAACGTGACGCTGGCCGTCACTCGGGAGACAGTCACCACGCCGTCTTCCAATGGCTGACGCAGCGCCTCCAGAACCTCGCGATTGTATTCCGGCATTTCGTCGAGGAAAAGCACGCCGTAATGCCCCAGCGACACTTCGCCCGGTTTGGGATTCTTGCCTCCTCCGACGATGGCCGCATAGCTGGTTGTGTGGTGGGGCGAGCGAAACGGACGCTCCCAGATCAGCCCCTCACGCCCGCCCTTCTGCCCGCTGGCGGAATAGATGCGCGTGACCTCGATGCTCTCCTCAAGCGTCAGCGGCGGGAGGATGGTTGGCAATCTTCGAGCCAGCATGGTCTTTCCCGAACCCGGCGGCCCGGTCATCAAGACGTTGTGCCCGCCTGCGGCGGCAATTTCGAGGGCACGGATGGCGTGCCTCTGCCCTTTGAGATCGCTGAAATCCACCTCATAGCGGGCCTCCGGCTGGATCTCCTCTCGGGTGAATTGATACGGCTGGATCAGCATGGAGCCGTTCATCATTTCGACCGCATCCAGGAGCGTGCTGACTCCGTAGACTTCGACCCCTGGCGCCACGGCTGCTTCGGAGGCGTTCTTCAAGGGCAGGATCAGGCGTTTCGACTCACGCTGGTGAGCCATGAGGGCGATGTTGACGGAGCCGTCGATGGGGCGAACCAAACCGTCGAGCCCCAGCTCACCCACAAAGATGCAGTCCTCAAGAGACTGAAGCGGCACCTGGCCGGACACCCCGAGAATCGCCATCGCGATGGGAAGGTCGAGAAGCGGCCCCTCCTTGCGGATGTCGCCCGGGGCGAGGTTGCAGACGACTTTTGTGTTGGGGAAATCCAGGCCGGAGTTGCGGATCGCGCTTCTGACTCGAACCTGGCTCTCCTTGACCGCAGCGTCCGGGAGTCCGACCAAGTGGAATTCTGGCTGCCCTTTGATCAGGTCGACTTCGACGACCACAGGCAATGCGTCTATGCCCGAAAGAGTGGCGGCATTCACCTGCGCGATCATCGGCGGGAGGATACCAAGATTGGAGCAGCAACAAACTTGGGACTTTTCAACGTTCTTCATCCCCGGCAGTCCATCTACGGCTGCCTGCATAATAAATGCACGAAAATATCAAGAAATGACTCACGATATACGTCAATCAACCTGCCATGTTGTAGAAGAATTTCAATAGGAAAAGCCTGCAATCGGCAATCTTTGGGTAAGGTGCCCCTCATGATGATCGCCGGTCTTTTCCTTGCGAGCTTGACGCAGAGCGCGGCTCCCACCGTCGAGCCAGGCTCAATCTACGGAATGAAAACCTATGTCAGCAACCCTGATTTTGGATTTCTTCCTGACAAATATGTCGTCGCTTTCCCGCCCGACGACATTGAGCAGTTCAAGATGCACGTCTTGAAGGATTCAACAGAGGTGATGAGTGATGGGTTCTATGCCACCGACACACCTTATCCGAACTTCAAGGTACTTCGATGCAAGACCCCAACGATCAACCTGCCAGAGGCAGGCGACTATGTGATTGAGTTCCGCAATGGCGGTCAACCTGTGAGCCGCCTGCCTTTCACTATCAAGAAAAATCAGTCAGGTGATGAGTTCAACACGAAGCACTCGTGGGACTTCATCACTCCGATGGACAAAATGGGAAGCCTCTCTTTCAGCAATACTGAGGACGACCCCCAGGCATGGTTCAACTTCTGGCAAGCCCCCGGACGCGAGGGCATCGCGCTCCGCAGCACCGCGACGATCCGATTGAGTCACAACGGGAAGGAAATTGCCCACACCCTGCCTCATATGTTCCAAGAGTCGGAGAACAAGCGCATTGGCCTTAAATTGATGCAGATGCCGGTCACGGGACGCGCCGCTTTCACCAAGAAGCATCTTCTGAATGTGAATGGCCCAGTAACGGCCACGGTTGTTGTCAATGGAAAGACAGTTCGCAGCTTCACCTGGAATGTCAGCGGCGGCAAGATCACAGTTCATCCCCGAAGCGCATCCGATCACTCACCTCGCACAAACTACTGGATGCCGCGACGTCTCGCAGGCGCCGCAGAGGGACGTCAATTCTTCCATCTTGAAGAACAATATTGGACGGAGAGCAAGTAGCCAAGCAAACAGCTCTTGAGGATCATTCTTTATTCGTCGTCCAATCAATGAGGCGTAATCTGAACGGGGAATATTCGCGCCTCCAGAAGGCGATAGATTGATTTTGAGTGGCGTGCAGAGAGCTGCACGCCATTGCTGAAGGTGTATTATCAGCGCGAATGGTTCTGCAGATCGCGCTTGAGCAGTTGGCGGAGACGATGACCCAGATGGGTGTCTCCGGGCCGGTGTTTGTCAGCGGACGCGGCTCCCACAGCTTCGTCACCGCAGCCGATCCATCCCGCAGTCTGCTGATCCAGTGCACGGCTCCCCGGAGCTGCGAGGAAATGAAGGGCTGGCTGGCAGAAAAGAAGATCGCATCGTTGGACGGTGTTTGGTCGCAGGATGGCTTGACCATTCCCTCGGCCACGACCAGCTTCTGGATAGCAGCGGTCGCCTACAAGTCGCAGGAGAGCAAGCCCGGGCTCTGGGTGGACGCCCTCCCCTTCAAACCCACCGTCGGCGATGTCTTGAACAAGATTTATGAGGAGTTTCGAAGCTCCGGGGACATGGAGGGGATGAGTCTGGAGGAGTTCCTCCAGCGCACCGAACCCAACGTCATCATTCTTGATCCTGAAGAGCAGTCGCGATTTGCCTCGGATTGCGAGTGTTGATCGCTCCTAGCAGAATCTCCGCCGCCTGCTCTTATGTAATCAATTGAGAACAGTTATGAAGTGGAAATGGCCGGAGATGATTGTTCCGCATGCGCCCCGGTGGCTGCGGTTCTTCTCGCTCATCTATTCCACTCGAAATCATCCAGGTGAAGTCAGTGGTCCAAGTGTTGCATGGTCGGAATCATCCTCGAAGACCGACCAGCCCAAAACTTGGCCGAAGTTTTGGTTTTCACAGGTCGGAACCGCTTGGTCCATCCATGAATGCGTCGTCTGCATCCCGCTGGGAATGTTGAGTCCATTCCCGGCGAATCTGTTCTTTCTTGGCTTTCCAGTATTATTTCTTGTCTTCTTCACCCAACTTGGACTCCTCAGCTTGATTGGACGCTGGGGCAAGGAATTTGATGAGCAGAGCATCTCCGTCGGCGATGAAGGACTGGTTTTGACTCTGATCGACTCAGCAACGAATGAGGTGGCAGCTTACGCGCTTTATGCGTGGAATCGCATCGGTCGGGTGGAACTAGATGGCCCTCTACTGAGAATTCTCACTCGACGAGGCTGGGCAATGTTCGAAGAAGTGGTGCCGGAAGATGCGAGGCGGAAGCTCATTGGAATTCTTCCTGCATTAGAGGGGAAAGGGATTCGGGTTTTGGCGCACGAAACCAACCAGCTCTACGTGAATCCAGAGTAACCAGCGGACTTTAGTCGGGACAGGTTGAGGAGGTAACACTCGCGATCCGGTATCCTGCCCTACTGGTCTGAGGCACGCTTCCAACCGCTGACGACCAGATTTGCGACCTTTTGGTGACTGTGCCCATCGGTTTGCGACCAGTTTTCAAAGAAAGAGAATTATCATGGCGAAGAAAATCACTTCCGTCATCAAGCTGAACATTCCTGCCGGCAAGGGCACGCCGGCTCCTCCGGTTGGTCCGGCCCTCGGTCAGGCGGGCATCAACATGATGGAGTTCCTGAAGAAGTTCAACGAAATGACCGCCCCGCAGATGGGCTTTGTCCTTCCGGTCAACATCACCGTTTTCGAAGACCGCTCCTACACCTTCATTGTCAAGCAGCCGCTCACCAGCGAGCTGATCAAGAAGGCCATGGGCATCGACAAGGGCTCGGGAGCGGCCGGCAAGACCAGCGCGGGCAAGCTCAGCAAGGAAAAGTGCCGCGAAGTCGCCGAACGCAAGATGGCCGACCTCAACAGCACCGACATCAATCAAGCGATGAAGATCGTCGCGGGCACGGCCCGCTCGATGGGCATTGACTGCGACGTCTGATTCCTGGAGTGTCAGCAAAAAGTGGACTTTCCCAACGGAAGTCCACTTTTCTGTCTTTTGGGACGAAAATTAGGTTCTTTGGTGCTCTTTCAGGAGTTTTCCACCGACAATTTTCAATAAGTCCTAAATCTGGGTGTAATTGGGCACTGATTCACCTGTCTTAAGGAAGGAAGTAGATGATGAGGGGCGTTCTCGCTCTCGTTTTGGTGGCGGCGTCAGGGTTTGCGATGGCCCAGACGCCCAAGGAGATGTCGGCGGAGTCAATGAACCGCGGGCAGACCATGGCTGACGCCATCCAGTCAGCGGCGGGCACAGACGCCGCCTTTTTCGCGGCGGGGCTTGTCAAAGAAGGCTCGCGCGGCGACCTTGCGGCGCAGGTTCAGTACCCCAGCGACGAGATCATTATTCTCAAGCTCTCCGGCGCTCAAATCAAGGATGCTTTGGAGAGATCGATTTCCCTGCATCCGTCGGCGAATCCCGCCTTTCTCTACACAGCGGGCATGGAAGTCACCTTCAACGCCAAAAATGCGCCCGACTCCCGCATCACTTCGGTCACGATCAATGGCTCTGCCATGAACGCCACCGCCACCTACCGCGTCGCCATGCCAGGCTCGCTGGCGCGGGGCGGATTGGGCTATTTTTCCGTGTGGGATAAAAAGCATATTGAGTCCACGGTGCAGGGCGCGACGGTCGAATCCGCACTCAAGGGCAAGTCGGTCAGTCCGAGCACGTCCCGTTGGCGGGCTGCATAACATCCTCTGACTGCGTAAAAATCAGTCAGGCACTATGTCTCCGTACGACTGGAACGAAAGCCTCGCACAACGCGAGCAATACATTGACAATCGTCTGGCGTCGGGGATTCCCGTCCTTGCCGTCTCCACTCCCGAAGGGATTCTCTGTGTCACCCTGCGACGCCAGTCGCGCAAGATTTTTGAGATCTACGACCGCCTCATGCTTTCGGCGGTGGGCATTCAAAGCGACGTGGAGGCAATTCGAACCGCATCAATTGAATTCTGTCATCAGGAAGGGTGGCAGCGAAGCGAAGATGACGTGACGATCCAGCGTGTCGTCTCCGCGATCAGCCAGCCTGTCAAGAAAGCGTTCTCCGACCTCCGAACGGCCCCTCTGATCGCCCGGCTGCTCTTCGCTGAAGTCGGACTGAAGCAGGAAGAGGATCGCTTCATGATCTTGGGCGCGGATGGAGATTTCCACGAATCGAAGGATCGAGCCGTGCTGGCAGGCACCGCAGAGCTGGAAGAGGAATTGAAGGAGAAGCTGCGCTCCCTCAAACTCGGCAAGAATCCAGCCAAGCCGCTGGAAGAGCTTGTCCGAGACAATGTGGGAGAGCGAGGTCGAGATCTGCAAGGCGAAGCGGCTCTCCTGGAG
>JAEYWW010000209.1 GCA_023428805.1 Armatimonadota bacterium
GCCATACATCATCCATCTGATCATTTCTGGACCATCAGGCATCCTCTCCAAAAGGTTGCGCAATTCCTCCAGCTTCCCATCGATGTTCAAGGGGTTGTTGTCGGGATGCATGGACTGAGCGAGGCCAGCCATCATCCATCTGATCATTTCTGGACCATCCGGATTCTGCTCCAGAAGCTCCCGCAGTCTCGTCAGGTGACTTTCAATCTCAGAGGGGGGCAGGGAGCCATAGTCTTCAATCTGACTAACCAGAAATACCGCTTCCTCCAGTGCCGTTCGGAACTCATCCCTCATGGCTCGCCTCCGCGATGGCTTGGGTCAGGGCTTGGAGCGGGGCGAGGGCTTCTTCGACTCGGGCGGTGAAGGAAGCGTCATCGCTCGATCCCCAGGTTTGAATCTGGTCCGCCATCTGCCGCAGAACGTGGGCTGCGTCAGGCGTCAAGTTCTCGCTGATCTCCTGAAGCCGCTCGACCATCTCGCGTCCTTCCGCCGAGCGTCCTTGGGCGTCGGCCAGCCGCTTGACCTTGATGATCACCTGCTTCAGCTCGTCGTCGCCGTGGGCGAAAGCGGGCTCGGTCGCAGTCCAGGATGGAATCTGCGTCAGCTTGGCGCGGAAGAGGGCCAGCACCTTCGCCCCCCATCCCGCTTCTTGTTTCATCCACTCCGCCAGCACCCGATCACTGGGGACGGAAGGCTGGACGTGGATCAGGTCTTCGGGGTGCTCGTTGAGCCAGCGCGACATCTGCTCAAACCAGGGGCTGGGCAGGAGCAGGGCGCGGTAGGCGTCGAAGGCTCTGGACGAGGGGCGTCCCTCGGGGAACCATGCCTGGTCCATCATCTGGCGATGCTCCCTCTTCATATCTTCAATGGTTTTCTTGCTGTTCATTTCTCTTCTGCTCAATCTTAGTGGGTCGGGATCTGCTTCAAAGCGCAGATGAGTTGGTGGATGGCGTGAATTTTCTCCTCGGACGGAATCTCCGGAATATCCTCGTCGACTTGCACCAAGCGGGCGCGGGGCGGTCGGATTTCCTGGGTGCCGAGGACGAGGCGCGTCCACTCTGTCAGGCTCTCCCAAGCCTCAATGCCCGCAGGCGTGGCGAATCTGCCGTCGAATGTCGGGCGATGTTCGGGCGATTTGCAGCCCAGATAGAACCACAGCTCCTGGTCGCCGAAACAGCGGCGCACCTCGTCAACATCCACCCTGGGTTCGCCATCAAGCGCATGGGCGAGTCGGTAGATGCCCGGGGGAGGGTCGTGCGGCCAGCGCATTTCAAACTGCTGTTCCTGCCACCGCCAATAGCGGAGAATTTGAACGCGATAGCGCCCCGCCAAGGTCTGAAAATCCTCCTGCCCCACCGACATCTCTTGGGCGCGAGCGAGGTGAAGCGCGTAAAGCACTTGCAAGATCGGAGTCCAGGAATTCTTCATCACCCTGTTACCGAAAGTGGTGGCGTTGGTGATGATTTTGAATGGGCATTAAGTCCTAATTTGAACTTAAAAGAAAGGTGGTGGGCCTAACTGGATTCGAACCAGTGACCTCACCCTTATCAGGGGTGCGCTCTAACCAACTGAGCTATAGGCCCGGAGAACGAGAAGGATACTCCAATCATCGGGCGGCCCGCAAGAGCGCGTTAGGTCCTGGGGCGGCGGAGCTTGGGGCGGACCCAGGCTTTGTACATCAGCCCCGCAGATCCGTCGGAGTAAGCCAGGATTACGCGGGGAAGGAGCAGGCGGTCGTCGGCCCCGGTGGCGAGGCGTTTTCCGAGGGCCAGGCCGACCAAGTGCCCGCAGTTCTTGATCGCGCTGGGAGTGTGCTCGTTTTGTGAGCCGTAGGGGAGGCAGAAAGAGGTGGGAGGCAACCCCTCCTCCTTCATTTTTAGGTCGCCCTTCCTGATCTCCGCGATCTGATCTTCCAGGCTCAATTCCCCGAGGTGAGCGTGGCTGTAGGTGTGGCTGCCGATCTCGAACCCCTCGCTCGCGGCCTGCCGAAGCTCGGCCCAGTCAGCGAGCGGGCGGGCGCGGTCCGCGTCCCATTCGGAAGCCTTGCCCACCAATCCTGCGACGGCATAGAACGATGCGGTCACGCCTTCCTGTCGCAGCACACTCACCCCATGAGTCATGGTCGAGGTGTAGCAGTCGTCGAAAGTCAGGCAGACCGACCTCTCCGGGAGAATCCCCCGCAGGTCTTTCGCCTGAACGAAAGCGAGTCCGCGCCGCTTCAGAAAACGGATATTCCGCCTCAATCGCTCGGGCTCCATATTCAGAAACCGCCCCTCTGCGCCCTGGGGACCGACTTTGTGCAGGCACAGGATCAGCATCGCACCAGCCCGAAGACGTCGACCGTCACGCCATCCGAAAAGTGACAGTAGTCCGGCGGATTCGACATGATGCTCCACTGGGGGGATTTCACCAGGGGCATGACGATGGCTTCCGCAATTCGGTAGGGGGCATGGTGCACACGACCGCTCCAAAACGATCCGCGATGTTGGCTGAACAGCACATACCTTTCGACCAGCCAGAATTCCAGCGAACCTGGAGTCGCCGGCTGGGGGTGGGAGGGGATTTGCGTTTCGATGGCCGTCATGAACCGACCTCGGCCCAGCGAGTACGCAATGTCATTGCCCAGAAGGTCAACCTCGTGCGGTCTGGCATGAAAATAGGGCAGCGAGTAGAGCAATCTGCCGCCGATCGCCGCGAGCAATGAAGCGGCATCCAAACTGAAAAACCACACCCCAGGGTTGCCGTCCGGCCCGATCACATAGGTGCGGATGTTCGTCTCCGGGAAATTCACCGCAGTCGGAATCTTCAATCCATTTGCAAACTGGGTGTCGCACATTTGGAATGGCACGAGGCCGAGATAAGCCTTGCCATCCCAGGTGTCCACGGTCAGCCCGTCAGGAAGTCGTTCCTGCATCTCCGCCGGATCCATCGCCCAGTGGAGAAACGTCAAGTTGCGCCAAGTCTGGCGCATGAACGGCACGCCATCCGGGCGTTCGCGCAGGGCGAGGAGCTTCTCGGTGCTCACTCAACCCTCGTCATGCGTTTTTCAGCGAAAACCTTCTCCTCGCCATCGCGCTCGAAAGTCAGCAGCCAAGTCCAGCCATCCTCCTCACGAATCAGCTCATTGTAGAACGGGCCGGTGACATAGGGAAATGTGAATCGGATCGAGTCGTCGCGCAGAATTCCGGTGCCGAACTTCGCGTCGCTCGAAACGCCGAAGGAATCGAAGAGGTGGAACACAAATTTCCCGGTCAGATCGTCGTAGCCGAGCAGGTAGAGCGCTTCGTAGTCGTCTCCGAAGCAGCGAACTTCGACAAACTTGCTCCGGAGGCTTTGAAAAGCCTCAACCTTCTGGTTGATGGGGACAACTTTTACTGAACCATCTGGTTGATGCAGGTTCATCACCCCCGTCAATGTCCAATCTCCGAGAAGGCCTTCAAGAAACTGGACTTCTTCGTTCACGGAGTATCCACGTCCGGATAGCGATTGTCGAGCCCGCATGACTTGCCTCGAAAGAACACCTTGCTCAGGAAGCCACGATTGCGGGCAATGATGCGGTAGCCGACCGTCATGATCCAAATCATCGGAGGTGCGGCGAGGAATCGGGCGAACCACCCCCATCCCAGTTGTTCCAGAATGAAGAAGACCGCTGTTGCTCCGCCCAGTTC
>JAEYWW010000213.1 GCA_023428805.1 Armatimonadota bacterium
GGCACGGCCTCACAGGAGTTCGGCCCTCCAGGGGCTCGGACTGGAGGGTCGAGCTCCCGCGAGGCTCGTCTCCCTCCCAGGCCCGGGAAGGACCGCTCCGCTTCAGCGGGGCTCTCGGATTCCCGCACTTCAGTGCGGAGGTGTTCAAAAGCGCGACGCGCCGCCCATTCCAAATAGCACCCGCAAATGCCGTGCAAGCTTCAGCCAGCACAATCTTGCACGCGCAATCCCATTTTGCAGGAACTTGAAGCACTTCGGGCCTGTTTGCAGAATCTGTGAGCAAGCCTGCCAAGAAACCTCTGGACTGGTTGCTGCTCGTTCTGCTCAGCGCTGCTCTCCCTTGCGGCGCAATGGGATTGATTGTTTTTCGTCGAATTTTTGAACCTGAGTTCACAAGCATCAGGGAAATCACATCGCCCGATGGCAGGCATACGGCCGCACTCAAAGTTGCGGATGGAGGCGCGACAACGGATTGGGCCTATCACGTCATGGTCAATGGGCAGACCGTTTTCATTGCCGACAATATCGGAAAACCGCCCGGAGATATTCATTTGCAATGGAATGGGACCACGCTGGAGATTGATCATCCCAATGGAAGGGTATTTCAATCGTTGCCCAAGGCCGGAGATGCTCAGATCATCTACAAGACACATTAGGTTTCATAAGATGTCGCAGACTCCGCCACTTTGCGGATTTGTTCAAGTTTTCTGCTCTTTTTGACTGCATATCGCAGCCTGCGCCTGATCCGCTCCCGGCCCACGATCTTCTTTCCCTTCAGCTCGTGCTCCCAAATCCTCAGCACAGTCCATCCCTCTTCACGCAGCTGCTTGTTGACTCTGCGATCACGCTTCCTGTTCTCCCGCAGCTTCTTGATCCAATAGGCAGAATTTTCCTTCGGCTCGCGGTAGTGGATCGGGCAACCGTGGAAGAAGCATCCATCGACGAAGATCGCGACTCGATGTTCGGGCAATGCGAAGTCAGGTGTCCCCGGGAGTTCGCGGGAATTGATGAAGATCAGCGTTTCAGGAAACCACTTTGTGAGAAGGCCGCCCAGGCGTGTCTCCGGCGTCGTGCCTGTCGAGCGGATGCGGGACATGACCCAACTGCGCTTTTCGGGCTCAAAGCAGTCGGGCATGATTCATCCTACGCTTCCTTCTTCATCCGCAATTCGAAAATCTTCAGCTTCTGCTCGCCCTCGCTGCGCCATGCTTCTTCGAGCCATTCGCCATCCTTGACCTGCAATGTCAGGCTCAAGTTGGAGCCCAAATTCCAAGACAGTATCTTGTCTTTCAGCTCACCTTTGTACTCCGCATAGTTGCCGTCCGACATCTGCTGCGAGATCCGATATTTTTCCTCAACTGAGTTCCAGGTGATGACAACGAGCCCGTTGTAGCGTTCGCGCGTGCCTGCCGAACCGTTGACGGTCCCCTGTTGCTTGCCTTCGATCACGAGCGCGGTGCCTCCCGCGGAGAAGCGCGCCTTCTCCTCGCCCCAAAAGACATCCTTGTCATCTCCCCTGCTCTGCCATCCTTTGCCTTCCCAATTTCCTTCCAGGAACTTGAGGTCGAGCATTTTCAGTTTTTGGGTTTGGGCCGTGCTTTGCGGCATCGGAGCGAGCACGAGCAAGGAAATCAAACCGATCATGGTGCTCAGTATGGACGGTTGGAATTCAAGAACCAATAGCAAATTTCATCCGTAGTAAACTAATGTCCACATGCCGATCGTTCAGTACGACACTCCATTTCAACTGAGCCAGGATTTCACGCCGAAGGGCGATCAGGCGACGGCGATTGAGACATTGCTGGACGGCATTGACTCGGGTTTTCGCTATCAGACCCTCCTCGGCGCGACTGGAACCGGAAAAACGTACACGATGGCCGCGACCATCGCGCGGGCGGAGCGCCCCGCCCTCATCATCGCCCACAACAAAACCCTCGCGGCGCAGCTCTGCCAGGAATTCCGCGCGTTCTTCCCCGAGAATTCGGTCGGCTACTTCATCAGCTACTACGACTACTACCAACCCGAAGCGTATGTGCCGGGCAGCGATCTCTATATTGAAAAGGACTCCAGCGTCAACGAAGAGATCGAGCGGCTCCGCCACTCGGCCACGCAGGAGCTTCTCAGCCGCCGCGATGTCGTGATCGTCGCCAGCGTGAGCTGCATCTACGGCCTCGGCTCACCGGACGTCTACGCAGAGAGCGTTGTGACTTTCGAAACGGGTGCAGAATTCCCGATGGATGACGCCATGAAGCGGCTCATCCAAATGCAGTTCACTCGCAACGACTTCATCTTGGACCGCGGAACATTCCGCGTGAAGGGCGACGTGCTCGATATTCAGCCCAAGGACGAAGAGGTCGTGACCCGCGTCGAGTTCTTCGGCGACACGGTCGAGAGAATCCGTCTGATCGACCCGCTCACCCAGGAAGTCATCGACGAGCCGAGCAAGTGCAGCGTCTTCCCCGCCACCCACTACGTCACCCCCTACGAGCGTATCGACGCGGTCCTCGAACAGATCGATCAAGAGCGGAAGGAGCAGGTCGCCTGGTTCGAAGCCAACGGCAAACTCCTCGAAGCCCAGCGCCTCCAGCAGCGAACCGATTTCGATCTTGAGATGATCCGCGAGGTCGGATTCTGCAACGGCATCGAAAACTATTCGCGCTACTTTGACGGACGCAAACCCGGCGATCCGCCCTACACGCTTCTCGACTTTCTCCCCAAGGATGCGCTCGTCTTCATTGATGAAAGCCACCAGACTCTGCCCCAAATCCGAGCAATGTACAACGGCGACCGGCAGCGGAAATCAGTCCTGGTGGACTACGGTTTCCGACTTCCGAGCGCGCTCGACAACCGCCCGCTCAAGTTCGAAGAATTCTTGGAGCGAGTGCCGCAGATCGTCTTCGTCAGCGCGACTCCAGGGCCATTCGAGATTGACAACGAACAGCAGCGCGCCCAGCAGATCATCCGCCCCACCTACATCGTCGATCCCGAAATCAGCATCCGGCCAACCAAGGGGCAGATTGACGACTTGATCAACGAAATCCAGGTTCGCGTGGCGCGGGGCGAACGCACGCTGGTCACCACCCTCACCAAGCGCATGGCCGAGGACTTGACCGCCTATCTGCAGGATGTGAATGTCAAGGTCAACTACGTTCACTCCAACGTCCATTCGCTTGACCGCCCAGAGATTCTGCGCGACCTGCGGTTGGGCGTTTACGACGTGATTGTCGGGGTCAACCTCCTCCGCGAAGGTCTCGACCTTCCCGAGGTCACTCTGGTCGCCATTCTCGATGCCGACAAGGAAGGCTTCCTCCGAAGCGAAACCTCCCTCATCCAGACCATCGGCCGCGCCGCTCGAAACGTAAACGGCCTCGTCATTCTTTATGCCGACAATATCACGGGCTCGATGCAGGCCGCGATTGATGAAACTGATCGGCGGCGTGCGATCCAGGTCGCGTACAACGAAGAGCACGGAACCCAGCCATCTACCATCAAAAAGGAAGTCCGCGAAACCGTCCGCTCCTACGAAGCTGTCCGCGAAATTGCCGCGCAATACGGGGATGACACTCCAAAGATCGACCTCGATAGCGGCGAGAGCATCCGCCTGGAAGACATCCCGGTTCTGATCGCCGAACTCGAAAAGAAGATGAAGGACCTCGCCAAGGCGATGGAATTCGAGAAGGCCGCCGAGGTCCGCGACGAGATCAGCGCTCTAAGAAAATTTGCGGGCTTGAGCGAAGGCCGCAAAGTCGGCCAGGAAAAGCGACGAATGCGCCGTACGAGCCGCTGATTGGTCATCGGAGCAGTCTGAGCCAGAGAAGTTTTCCGAGCCCTAGCCCTTCAGGGAGAGGGAGTCATCTCTGAGCCCTCTCCCTAGCAGGGAGAGGGTTGGGTGAGGGTGCTTAACAACTACAGCCTTCAGTCCGAATGAAACCCAAATCGACTGAAGGCTGAAATCCCCCTCACCTGGCCTCTCCCCCATGGGAGAGGGAGTCTTTTTGGAGTCCATTTGTCTGGGCGATCCCACTCTGACTCGGGGCAATTCCCCTCTGAAGCTCGCCAATCCCACCCTGACTCGCGGCAATGGCTCTCTGATTCGCGGCAATCCCTGCCTCAATCGCGGCAATGGCTCTCTGATTCGCGGCAATCCCTGCCTCAATCGCGGCAATGGCTCTCTGATTCGCGGCAATCC
>JAEYWW010000230.1 GCA_023428805.1 Armatimonadota bacterium
ACGCTGGGTTGATCCGCCTTACGGGAAGATTCCGCGTTTGACGGTCGCATCGGCGACCCGCTGGACCGCGATGATGAGAGCCGCCATTCGCATGTTGGTCTTGTGCTGCATCATCGTGTGGTGCACAGCACCATAGCTGCGCCGCATGATCTTGGCAAGCCTGTCGTTGACCTCAGTCTCCTCCCAGAAGAAGTTCTGAAGGTCTTGAACCCACTCGAAGTAGCTGGTGACGACGCCGCCCGCGTTTGCGAGGATGTCGGGCACAACCAGCACACCCTTGTCGGTCAGGATGTTGTCCGCATCGGGAGTGGTGGGGCCGTTCGCGCCCTCCACAACCAGTTTGGCCTTGATCTTGTCGGCATTCTCACCCGTCAACTGCGCGGAAATCGCGGCGGGAATCAGGATGTCGCAGTTGAGTTCCAGCAGTTCCTCGTTGGTGACCTGTTCGCAGTCCGTGTAGTTGCGGATTCCGCCTTCCACATTGCTGTAGCGGTCGCAAAGCTCCTTGATCGGCAGCCCCTTCGGGTTGTAGATGCCGCCGGTTGCATCGCTGACACCAACGACGATCGCGCCCAGTTCTTCAGCCAGCCGGGCCGCGATGGAGCCGACGTTGCCAAAGCCTTGGACGACGACCTTCGAGCCCTCCATCTCCATGCCGAGGTTGTTGCAGGCTTCGACGGCGGAGACGATCACACCGCGGCCGGTGGCCTCGACGCGTCCTTCGGAGCCGCCAAGCTCAAGCGGCTTGCCGGTGACCACGCCGGGAGCGGTGTAGCCATGCTGCATGGACAAGGTGTCCATGATCCAGCCCATCACTTCCGGATTGGTGCCAATGTCGGGGGCGGGGATGTCGGAGCGTTCTCCGACGACGATGTTGATTTCCGTGATGAAGCGGCGGGTCAGCTTTTCAAGCTCGCGCTTGGAGAGCTTCTTCGTGTTCACCCGGACGCCGCCTTTGGCGCCTCCGTAGGGAATGTTCACGACCGCGCACTTCCAGGTCATCCACATGGCCAGAGCCGTGGTTTCGTCAAGGTCCACATGGTGGTGGTATCGGATGCCGCCCTTGGTCGGCCCCCGGCTCGCGTTATGCTGGACGCGATACCCCTCGAATGTGACGACTTCGCCGTTGTCCATTACGACAGGAAAATTGACAATCACCTGTCGTTTCGGCCTGGCCAGTACTTCCTGGAGGCCTTCATCGAGATCGATGTACTGCGCGGCCAGCGAGAGCTGTTCGCGCGCCATCTCCAGCACGTTGATTTCACTCATGGATTTTTCAGACTTCCTTGGATTGAAAGATCCGTCGCGCGAGAGCATACACCGCCAAGCCGACGAAAGAACTGAGGATGGCCGAAATGCTGGCCGAAGCCAGATAGGAACCGACATTCGGCGGAGCCGCGAGGAACATATAGATCAACTTCGCGACCAGAATCGTCCCCGCAAGCTCCAAAAGCGCGATGCCCCCCTTCTGCTCCAAAGGCAGCTTGGCCGCATAACAGGCGAGAAAGCAGGAGGTTGCATAGCTGATCGTGTAGTGCGCCATATTCGCGCCGCTCATGCCTCCGGCAACCACCCCCGCAATAAAGCCCCAGAGAGCGCCCAAAGCCGGACGGGTTGCGATGCTGAGCCCTGCGGCGGCGGCAAGAAGAAATTCAAAGCGACCGCCAAGAATCATGAGGCGAGGAGCCGCACCCGAATCCAGCACCGCCGCCAGCCAGAACATCAATCCGAGACCGAGAAAGAGCAGAAGCCCCCTCATCGCAAAATAGTTACCTCCTGGTTGAGGGCCAGCCGAAAGCTCGGCAGAACCTTGATGATGCTTGTGCCGTAGCCGGTTGTTTCAGAGACTTCGATGACCTCGCCGATTTTGATGCCGGGCGGCATGAGCGTGGCATAGCCGGAAGTGACGACCGGATCACCGATGTCGATCTTTGTGTTCTCGACAATCGTCAGGACCAGAGTATTGGGATTCTCGCCTCTGATCAATCCGGCGACGGGCGGATTGCGGGGAATTTTCGCGCCGATTGAGAGCTGCGGAGATGTGATCAAGAGGGCCTGGCTCGTCGTCTCATCCACCAGGTCGATTCTCCCGATCAACCCTTGAGCAGAAATGACAGGAAGATTGGGAGCCACGCCCTGCTTCCTGCCCGCCGCGATCGTGATGCGGTTCTCGTGAGGCGCGTAGTCGATGATCTGACCGAAGATGCGCTGTTTGCCTGGAAGGTCGGGCAATTCGATCATGGAGCGGAGCTGCGTCACCTGCGCGGCGTATTGGTCCGCCTCAAGGCGATACATCTGAAGCTGGGCCACCTGCGCCCGAAGAGCGTCGTTTTCAGACTTGTACCTCCCCGACTGCGTGACGCCAGACCAGAAGTTGCCAACGCTCTCCAATCCCGTCCCCAGTGAAAGAGAGCTGGGAAGAACCGCAGACTTGATCGTGTTGGAGACAACGTCGGACCGCTGATTGCCTGAGCGCTCGGCATTCTGAACTCTCCCAAGTCCGAATCCGACAACGCAGAGGACAAGCCAGAGAATCCAATCCCGGCCAGTCGATTCCTCATTCAACCGCGCGATGTCTTCTCCAACATTCGCCGAATGTTGGGATTCTCGTGCAGGGCATCGAGCATTCGTGCGGTTCCGATGACGACGCAGCTCAAGGGATCTTGAGCGATGAGGACGGGCATTCCCGTCTCTTTGGAAATCAGGGTGTCGAGTCCGCGGAGCAGCGCGCCGCCGCCCGCGAGCACAATGCCGTGATTCATGGCGTCTGCGGCGAGTTCGGGGGGCGTGGCCTCCAGCGTGAGCTTCACTGCCTCGACAATCGCCATGACGGGCTCCTCGATCGCGGCGCGAACCTCCTCGCTTGTGATGACTGCGCTCCTCGGAAGTCCAGTCACCAAATCGCGTCCCTTGACCTCCATCTCAAGCTCTTCGTCCAGAGCGTATGCGCTGCCAATCTCGATCTTTGCCTGCTCGGCGGTCCGCTCTCCGATGTAGAGGTTGTAGACCCGACGAACGTAGGCGGCGATGGCCTCGTCGATCTCATCGCCCGCAATGCGGACCGACTTTGAGTGGACGATTCCCGCGAGTGAGATGACGGCGACTTCGGTCGTGCCGCCGCCGATGTC
>JAEYWW010000350.1 GCA_023428805.1 Armatimonadota bacterium
GGTTAGGGTAGCCCGCGCGCGCGGGGATGAAACTCCCTGATCGGCTGCAAAGCCGATGTCGAGAGTGCAACCCCCGCGTGTGCGGGGATGAAAACGAGCGATGTGTTCGTCCGCGGTAAACATGAGCGGCAGGCCCCGCGCAGGGGTGATAACGTATGGGCGCCGATCCAAACTTGGGGAGCGGCGTGCTTTAGGGGCAGGAAGAGGGCTTAGTTTTGCTTCTGAGTTCTTGCCCGAAGCCACGCATCGCGCCACCGATGAACATCCACCACGCCGATTTCCGGCATCGGCTTCCGGTCTTCCACGCTCGGCAGCGGGGGCAGCTTCCGCGAGGGCATCGACTGGAACCAGTACGCCACTGACGCAATCTCCAGGGTCAGGCAGTTGGCGTGGCCGTGTTCGATGGAGGCGCGGAGGCTGCGCTGGAAGCGAATTGGGTCGTCGAGGTGGAAGCGGTAGCAGTGCGTCCGTCCCATCCACCCAAACCGCCCTTCATTCCGCACTCGGTCGGGAGCGTAGGCAATGCCGAAGTAGGGGTGCATGAAGAGGTCGTCGGGCGACCAGGAGGTGTTGAAATAGTCTTCGGTTCCGGTGCCGTGGAGCCCCGGCCAGGGCTCGCCGTCGATCAGGAACATGTCGTCCCCTTCGCCGTACCACATCGGGGTCGGGCAGTTGACGTAATAGTTGACGCCCACGAAGTGCCCCCGCCCCTCTGCTTCGCACCAGAGAAAGTTGCCTTCATCCGATGGATGGGTCGTGTACGGCCCAAGCGCTTCCCATTCATTCTCGCCCTCCATCTCGGGAGTTGTGATCTCGTGGCGATAGCAGGCGTGGAACCGGCCTTCATCGTCGGGCAAAGAGGGAAGCTGATCCCAGTCCACGTAATAGTAGAGCCGCTCCAGCTCAGTTGAAGATTGGTTCTCAATCTCGATTCTTGCGCCATTGCCAAAGGGCATTGGGAAATAGCAGACGAGCGCGCGGCCTCCCGCAGGAGCCGCCGCAAGCGGCAGCGAATTGAAGGGGTATTCCAGCCCCCAGCCCTGGCCGAAAAAGTCGCCGATGGGAGCCTCGACGCTCGGATGCTCCTGCCCGTCCCAAAAGCATCGAATCACCAGGTTCTTCCGGTAGAGCGGGTCGCCCGGGTGGTAGAGAGTGATCCAGATGTGCCGCACCACTCCTGCGCCCTGCATCGCGGCCAGGGTGTGCGTTTCGCCCGGCGGCACGGTCATGTAATCCTGGTTGCCTCCCGAGCGGTCGAAGCTGGAAAAGCGGTGCGAGCGCCAGGGTTGAATGCGGCTGAGGGAGCCGAGCGGGCCGGAGAGCATTGGGTGTGAGATTACTTGAATCCCACGCGGAACGCGCCCTGCCACTCCTCTTCCGGCGGGGATTCCTTGTAGCGGCGGCACCGATCAATGAGAACCCGGGTTGGGCCGTCATGGGGTGCAATCAAATAGACCTCTTCAAACTTCCGCATGGCCTCGTCCCACCTGCGTTCGCGATAAAGCGCCATCGCGGCTTCAAACGTCTCCGCGATCAGCTTCTGATTGTCCGTCGCATCCTGCCGCATGGCCATCAGTTCATAGATGGCGACATCGTGCTCCTTGCCAGCAGGGATCACCCAGTCGATGAGGCGGGTCAAGATTTCGCGGTCGACTTCGCGGTGGGTGGAATCTGCGATCAGGAGTTCGGTGCCATAGAAGCGGTTCATGCCCTGCAGCCGGCTGGCAAGGTTGACCGCGTCGCCGATGACCGTGTAGTTCATCCGCTCGCGGCTGCCCACATTGCCGACGATCATGTCTCCGGTGACGATGCCGCAGCTCACTCCCAGTCGCGGGATGCCCCGCTCCCGCCACTCGGGATAGAGCCTGTTGAGGGTGTCGCGCATCGCCAGCGCGGATCGGCAGGCGGCCATCGCATGATCGGGAATGGCTGCAGGCGCGCCCCAGAAGGCCATGACATCGTCGCCGTTGTATTTGTCGATCGTGCCGTGCGTGCGGAGAACTTCCGCGCTGAGCACATCGAGATATTCTTCGAGAATCCGGCCCAACTCTTCGGGAGCGACCGTCTCGCTGAGGGCGGTGAAGCCGACGAGGTCGGCAAAGGAGACGGTGAGCCTCTGCTTTGACCCTCCCAGCCTGGCTTCCTGCCCGCTGGTGATGAGGTAGCGGGCGTATTCGCTGGGCACCAATTTTTCAAAGGACCGCAGGCCGCGCTTGACCTGTTCGATTGATCCCGCCAACTCGGCGATTTCCATCACGTCGGTGCGGGGGAGCGGCCTCTCCGAAAAGTCAAGTTCCTGAATCCGCCTCGTTTCGCGGACAAGCGCTCCGAGAGGACGGCTGATCCGCTCGGCGATCACAATGGTCATCGCAACGCCGAGGGCGAGGGCGATCAGAGTTCCAAAAAGCACAAAGAGGGCGGTCTCGCGGATGTTGCTGGTGAAATCGGAAGCCGGGATGATGATGCACGTCGCCCACAAGGGCGCATTCGGCCCCTCAATCATGAGCCACGAACCCTGCCAAACCTCGCCTCGGATGCTGAACTGAACGCGATTGAGTCCGGTGGTTTGCACCTGCTCGGTTCGGAGTTTATTGATGAACTGGGCGACGGATGGGATGTCGAGGTCTTCGGCGCGGGCGAGCCGCTGTGTCCCTCCCGATGTGATGAGGAAACGCGAGGCGTCCGGAAACGCCACGATCCGGGGATCGGAATCAGTCAGTTCGACCAGGAACGCAAGCCCGCGGTTGCTCACGTTGATCGTCTGGAGAAATCGGCTGAGGTCCTCATAGGAGATGTCCACCGAAGCCACGCCCAGAAAATCATTCCTGCGATTGAAGATCGGGCAGGCGATGGTTGCGCCGGGGATGCGGACGCCCCGGGTTGGGCTGAGCTGTGTGCTGGTGCTCCAGGTCAGTTCCCTGCGTGTGGCGCACGCTTGGTACCAGCCCTCTTTTCTGGGATCGGGGGCAGTTCGATTCGACCGTGACACCTCCGCGAACACGCCGCCGTAGGGTCGAATCTCCCGGGTCATCATTCCGCTTTCCGCCGAGGACCGGATGACTGCGATCAGGCTGCCATCCGCCTGCCTCACCACCTGCACGGACTCGCCCGATTGGTTGATGGTCAGCCGCACCGAGCTGAAGAGGGAATTGATCCGCATCATTTCGACCATCTGGGGCGCGATTGCCTGCAGATCGGAAATGTAGAGGTCGATGCGCGTATTGGCCCCGACCGTCGGCCTGGCAAGAGAGGCGAGGATGCGGGCGTTGTTCTCGGCGGAACTGAGCTGGGCGTCCATGCGCTCATCCACCAAGGCCGAAGTGTTCTGGATGATCCGGCCGGTGATGTTCTCGTACTCGCGCACGGAGCGGTTGTAGGTGTACCATCCCGCGCCAGCCGACGTGACGAGGATGATTGCTACGATTCTTATGCTCAGTTTGGTGCGGAGACGAGTTCTCATGCTTCGGCTGAAGCCGGATCACTGCCCGCCGCGAAGAGATACGCGGCCAGGAAGGCCTCCTCGACCGGCTGCTCCGCCATCATCTCCAGCGCGGGATGCCGCGCGGTGCGGGCGAGCAGACGAAGGGCGTCCGGCTCATCCCCGGAACTGTACCTTTCGAGCGCGACTTTCAGTCTCTGCCCGCCGCGTTTTGCGCTTCGGCTGAAGCGGAGCAGCGCGTCATCGCGCCCAATCCCCTCCAGAGCAAGCATTTGGTAGAAGCCCCGCTCGACATCGAGCAAACGCGCCACGCCCATCAAGCACCGGCGCCGCAAGGTCGGGCTCACCATTTCGCCCGCAACTTCAAGAATGAGCGGAATATCCTCGATCTGCCCGACAACTCCCAGAGCGTAGGACATCTCGCTCGCTGTTTCATCCTGGAACCATTGAATCGATTCGCGGAGTGTGGGAGCCAGTTCAGTCAGCTCCAATTCGCTGACCGCTTCGGCGGCGGCGACTCGGATGGAGGGGTGCGCATCAAACAGCGCCTCGCCGATCACATCGGCGGCATCCGTGGCATAAAGCAGGCGCAGGCCTTGGATGGCGGCGCGTCGCAGGTCGGGGTCGCCTGCCTCTCTCGCCGCCTCTTTGAGAGGTTCGATGGCGGAGGGATCGCCCAGGCGGCCGAGGCTTCGCGCGGCGGAACGGCGGAGAATGGACCGAGGGTCCTCCAGGTAGCGGGCCAGGACGGGAACAGACTCCGGAAGCCGACATTCCCCCAGAACCTCCAAAGTCTCCTCCTGCGCAAGATCGGGGTGCGCTTCCAAGTGGTCGATGACGGCGCGGACGATCTCTGGATTCGCCATCTGCCCGAGGGAATAGGCGGCCTGCCGCCGGATGCGCGGGGAGGGGTCGTCCAAGGCTTTGAGCAATTCATCGCTGCCCAGGGCGAACCCGGAGCTGCCCACTCCGGCCAGTGCCCGTTCGCGTTCGACCACGTCGGAGCTGGATTGAATGGCACGAAAGGCGCGGATTCCCCGCGGGCTGACCCGCGTTAGTTGGCTCATTGTCTCGCGGACATTGCGCGCCCCCTTCTCCTTGATCGGGGCCAGCGGAATCATGCTGAGGAAGCGGAGCCCCATCACGGCGGCGAAAACGATCTTGTAGGCGGCTTCAGCGGGCATTTGGACGCGAAGCGCGGACATCATGCCAGACCCGATGAATGATGAGATGCCGATGGACACCGCGCTGACGGTCGCCGCGGCCGCGAGATAATTTGCCTTGTCCTCATCGCGGGCTGTTGCGATGTTGAAGTTGGCCTGGCTGATCGCCACTCCCGACCAGACCAGGCCGTTGAAGAGGTGGCCCGCTATCAGAATGATCGCATTGATCGTGGGCGGACCCGGATGGGTGAGGAGCCAGAGGCCCGGTGTGATGACGGTGCCTGCCGCGCTGATGACGAGGATCGGCTTGCTCCCGTACTTGTCCGACAGGAACCCCCAAATCTTCACGCAGAAGACAGTGGCGAGGGCGTGGCTGACGGCGAAAAGCTGGATGATGGTGAAGGGGAGGCCGAGGCTTTCGCGGGCGTAGGTTGTGTAGAGGCCGCCCGCCAGCCCTTGACTCGCCGCGAAGAGGGTTGTGAAAATCAGGACGATCCGATAGTTCTTGTCCTTGAATGGACTCTGAAGCTGCCGCAGGCTTTCTTTGACATTGGGTTTGACCGGATTGAGCCGGGGAGTGTCCTCCATCTTCAAAAAGAAGATCATGCTGGTCAGTCCCATCAGCACGCCCAACCCAAATGTGGTTGTGAACCCGAGCGGCTCGTTGTTCAGCCGGGCAAAAAAGTCGATCGAAACACCACCCAACAGGGCGATCAGAGCGGAACTGGCCGTGACGACCAGGGTCCGGCGCGAGTAGTACCAGCCCCGGCTCTCAGCGGGCACCATGTCTGCGATCCATTCATTGTAAGTCGCGCCGACCGTGGAGTTGCAGAGCGTCGCCACGCCGATGCAGACAAAGAGGAGCACCAGTTTGATGTCGTTGGGAATCGGCGCGAGGGGGAGAATCGCGAGCGGAATGTAGAGCAGCCGCCAAATCCACCCGCCGGGAGCGATGAATTTGCGATAGAACGGGAAGCTCCGCCCCCAGATCGCCCCGGGAATCTGCGCGAGGCCGATGAGGCTGGGCAGCGCGATGCTGAGCTGGACCGCAAAGTCACCCCCGCCCAGTTCTTGAATGAACCCGATCAGAAGCGAGCCGCCGACAAGCGAAGCAAAGGCCGTCGAAAAAGTGACGTCCCAGTTGGAAATCTGCAGATTCCGCAGGTTCGAGAGGCGGTTTGGAGCCGATGGCATGCCCTTCGGGCGAGTTTAGCAACCTCAATTCAGCCAGTCCAACCCTTCCGGTCCCTTCGGCGGGGCAGAAATTGCATTCGCAATGAGTCCCTGCACTGCATGGAGATTGATACTTGAATCAGGGAGTGTATGAGCAAAGGACAAGTAGATGGACGCAAAGGTTCAAGACGGGCTGGGGAGAACTTTTGTTGCGTTTTTTTGCAGGAAAGACCCTGGGACCCCTTGCGGGGGGCGGGACGGCTGTGGAACAATATCCCTCGCTCCGGTCCGCTGGAGCAGGCAAATTGAAAGCTCAATAGAATGATGCGCACAGCCTAGTCTGCAGTCTCTTCGGAGATTGCGACGAACATGAAAAATTCCTGTGAAGGTCGCTCACGTGTGGAGTGGACACGCAGGTCTCAAAAAAGGAACTCAATCCTGATTGTATCAGGAATTGAACATTTTCTTCGGAGAGTTTGATCATGGCTCAGGACGAACGCTGGCGGCGTGCCTAAAACATGCAAGTCGAGCGAGACCTTCGGGTCTAGCGGCGAACGGCGGAGTAAGACATGAACAACGTGCCTCGAAGTCTGGGATATACAGCCGAAAGGCTGGGTAATACCGGATGTGGATGAAGAATCGCATGATTTCTCATCTGAAGGAGCAATTCGCTTCGAGAGCGGTTCATGACTCATCAGCTAGTTGGTGGGGTAATGGCCTACCAAGGCGACGACGGGTAGGGGGTCTGAGAGGATGATCCCCCCGAGTGGGACTGAGACACGGCCCACACACCTACGGGTGGCAGCAGTTGGGAATCTTTGGCAATGGGGGAAACCCTGACCAAGCGACGCCGCGTGGAGGATGAAGGATCTAGGTCTGTAAACTCCTTTTGCCAGGAAAGACTTAGGACGGTACCTGGCGAATAAGCACCGGCTAACTACGTGCCAGCAGCCGCGGTAATACGTAGGGTGCAAGCGTTGTCCGGATTTACTGGGCGTAAAGGGCGCGTAGGCGGCCTGTTAAGTGTGAAGTGAAATCTCTAGAGCTCAACTCAGAAATTGCTTCGCATACTGGCTGGCTGGAGGAACGTAGAGGTGAATAGAATTCCCGGTGTAACGGTGACATGTGAAAATATCGGGAGGAATACCAATGGCGAAGGCAGTTCACTGGACGTTTCCTGACGCTGAGGCGCGAAAGCGTGGGTAGCAAACAGGATTAGATACCCTGGTAGTCCACGCCCTAAACGATGGATGCTAGACGTTAGGGGTATCGACCCCCCTAGTGTCGCAGCTAACGCATTAAGCATCCCGCCTGGGGAGTACGGCCGCAAGGTTGAAACTCAAATGAATTGACGGGACCCCGCACAAGCGGTGGAGCATGTGGATTAATTCGATAATAACCGAAGAACCTTACCCAGGTTTGACATCAAGAGCAACTCTGTGAAAGCAGAGCCTCGGCCACAAGCCGACTCGAAGACACCTGTTGCATGGCTGTCGTCAGCTCGTGCCGTGAGGTGTTTGGTTAAGTCCAGCAACGAGCGCAACCCTCGTCTTATGTTGCCAGCGGGTAATGCCGGGAACTCATGAGAGACTGCCTATGTAAGTAGGAGGAAGGTGAGGATGCCGTCAAGTCAGCATGGCGGTTACGCCTGGGGCTTCACACATGCTACAATGGGCGCAACAGAGGGCAGCAATACCGCGAGGTGGAGCTAATCCCAAAAATACGCCCCCAGTTCAGATTGCAGTCTGCAACTCGACTGCATGAAGGTGGAATCGCTAGTAAACGCAGGTCAGCTATACTGCGTTGAATACGTTCCCGGGGTTTGTACACACCGCCCGTCAAGTCACCCGAATCGTCTTCACCCGAAGTCCGTGGCCCAACCGCAAGGAGGGAGCGGCCGAAGGTGAGGGGGGTAAGGGGGACTAAGTCGTAACAAGGTACCCGTACCGGAAGGTGTGGGTGGATCACCTCCTTAAGAGTAAGAACTGTGGACCGCACTGCGGACCCCACACATACTCAGGTCGATTGTGCGTATCATGAGCTTTCTATGAAGCCCGACGGATTTATCCGGCGGGCTTCTTTGCATTATCAGGCTTGAAGAATACGTCTTATATGACCTATTCGACGTATCCCTTGACAAACTGACTTCATCGCTTCTACAATCTTGATTGATCGTTCAACAAAGGCATGACCAAAGAGCAGATGAACACGCGGGAGAGGTTGGTGGAGTCGGCGAGGGACCTCTTCATGATCCAGGGG
>JAEYWW010000359.1 GCA_023428805.1 Armatimonadota bacterium
TCTCCTCGACTCACCTACCTGTGTCGGTTTGCAGTACGGATAGCGTCAGCATAAGCCTTTGGAGCTTTTCGCGGCCCCTATCAGCCTGAGTTCCATTGGTCCGAAGACCGCCGTTCCCCGAGTTCAACCTTTCCGCCACTCTTCCAAGTGGCCCAGTCTCACTCTAGCCCGGAACAACCAACAGTCCGGGATCAAGCCTCTAGAAGCGTCCTTCCAGTGCTGCTGCGCTAGGTCTGGAATGTCTACCAGAATTCCATCGGCTACGCCTTCTGGCCTCGCCTTAGGGTCCGCCTAACCTCCGTCTGACGAACATAGCCGGAGAAACCTTAGGTTTTCGGCGCAGGGGATTCTCACCCCTGTTATCGCTACTCATGTCTGCATTCTCACTCGTGCACGCTCCACCCCTGCTTCCGCTAGAGCTTCACTGCATACACGACGCTCCCCTACCGATCACCGCTCTTGCGGGATCCCGAAGCTTCGGATGATGATTTGAGCCCCCTTACATTTTCCGCGCAGAATCACATTCGGCCAGTAAGCTATTACGCACTTTTTAAAGGATGGCTGCTTCCAAGCCAACCTCCTGGCTGTTTACGCGATTCCACATCGTTTCACACTTAATCATCGATTAGGGTCCTTAGCTGTCGATCTGGGCTTTTTCCCTTTTGACCACGGAGCTTATCCCTCGCAGTCTCACTGCTACGCTAATCATGTGGTATTCGGAGTTTGGTTGGGTTCGGTAAGCGGGTAAGCCCCCTAGCCCATTCAGTGCTCTACCCCCACATGACAACACGCAACGCTGCACCTAAATGCATTTCGGGGAGAACCAGCTATCTCTGCGTTCGATTGGCATTTCACCGGACTAACCACAGCTCATCCCGAGACTTTTCAACGTCAATGAGTTCGGCCCTCCATGTTGTGTTACCAACACTTCAGCCTGGCCATGGCTAGATCACGCAGTTTCGGGTCTGCCAACACCGACATGATGCCCTATTCAGACTCGGTTTCCCTTTGGCTCCGCGGCTTAACCGCTTAACCGAGCCGGTGCTGACAACTCGCAGACTCATTTTGCAAAAGGCACGCCATCACACGTGGACGGATTGCTCCGAACATAGTGCTCTGACTGTTTGTAGGCGACGCGATTTCAGGTTCTATTTCACTCCCCTCCCGGGGTTCTTTTCACCTTTCCCTCACGGTACTGGATGCACTATCGGTGACAACACGTATTTAGCCTTACCCGGTGGTCCGGGCAGATTCACACGGAATTCCTCGTGCTCCGTGCTACTCGGGTACATCCTGAATTCGGATTCAATTTAGAGTACGGGGCTATCACCCTCTATGGCAAGACTTTCCAATCTTCTTCCTCTATCAAATCTCGATACTCTTTTCCAAATTCAACTCATTGAAGCTAAGCCTCAATGAGAGGAACTTGGTGGATGCCCCACAACCCCATAAGGCAAGCCCTATGGTTTAGGCTGGTCCGCTTTCGCTCGCCGCTACTTACGGAATCTCTTCGATTTCTCTTCCACTGGTTACTTAGATGTTTCAGTTCACCAGGTGCCCTTCTCAAGCCCTATTTTATTCAGGCAAGGATGACTGGACATAACTCCAGCCGGGTTTCCCCATTCGGATATCTTCGGATCACCCCAATTGTGCTGGTCCCCGAAGCGTTTCGTCGCTTACACGTCCTTCGTCGGCATGTTGTCCCTAGGCATTCGTCGCGCGCCCTTTGTAGCTTGCTTATCTAAAGTTATTACTTAAAGCGTTCGCTGCTCAGTGCTTTTATTGCGCAGTTCACAATCCTTTATGCGGCTTTCAAAATGCTCTTGCCCGTAGGGCGCGTCAGACTCTCTCGCGGCTTTTGGCCTTGAGTTTTGCGTCGTCGGCGAGAGAGGATAGTACCAGCCCCATTTCCCTGTGTCAACGGGGCCCGGACCTTTTAAGGACCTTTTAAGGATTTCTCCCGGAATCAAGCCCCGGAATTCCTCCTCTCAGGTTCAAATGATACTTTCGCTCAGTTTTCAAAGCGGGGTCTCAATGGTCCCTGCCCCACTCATCATCTGCCCGTCGTCCTGAATCAGCCTGCCTGTCGTGCTTATGATTTCATCGGCTCCGTGTGATACGGCCCCGTGCGGACGAGAGTCCGAGCCCACTGTTCCGCCTCAGCAAGCCTCGCGGGAGGACCGGAGATGGTGAGAAGGACTCCCTCATGCGCGGCCTGCGCGATGCCCTGAATGCAGAACACTTCTTCGCCGTCTTCAACATCGCGATGCAGCTTGAAGACAGACTCCGCGCCCGGCACATCCAGCGGGAAATGATCTCCTGGAAGGGATTTCGCATGGTCCACAAGTGCGCCAGGTGGGCCGAACAAGGCTCGAAGGCCGACGAACATATCGCGGCTTCCGCCCTCCCAGCCTCCGTAGTACTGCCCCGTAACCCATCCCGGAACCGTCAACTTGAAGCTTGATTCAGTCATGAGCGTCACGGCCTTGCGGCGGTAGCCGATCCTCTCGTTGGGTTCTGGATGATGCGCGGCTTGTCCCCATACGAGCTGCCGGGTTGCCTCATCAACTGTGCCGCCCAGTTCAATCAGTTCTTTCCAGGCGTGCCAGGGGATTCCCTCTCCTGAGATGCTGGCCGCTTGAGTCAGCAGTTGGCAGACATGGTCGTACTCCTCCTGCTGCCCCGCCTCGTCGGCTTTGATCCACGAAACCGTGTTCCAGAGTTCAAAATTCGCCTGACTGAGTTGGAAGCTGCGGCCCCTGCCAGGTTCGGGCCAGTTGAAAATCTCAAACCCTGTACTCGCTCCATCAGCGACTGCCTGAAACCAGCTTCGATCACGCGGCCCCATTGGCGTGAGGAACCCGGGATGATCAAAGATCAGGAACATGTCCATGTTCACCATGTAGGCGTTCTGGGGGCTTGACACGACATGCTGGGCAATGCCTCGGTTGTTCTCAACCATCGCCTGGTGAAGAGCCGATTGATCTCTATTCGGCCAGTAGCCCGATTCATCTTTGCTCTTGGAAGTCCATGTGATCCCCATCTCCTCGCCGACATTCAGAGCCAGTTCGAGCGCGTAGATATGGAATCCGGGTCCAAATGGCGACGTCCTGGCCAAGACACCGACCACGCCTTCGTCGGAATAGAACTCAATGAGGCCTCCCGCCAGGTACAGATTGGGATTCTCACCCTCCTCAGTATAGAGCTGCGTTCTGACTTCGGCCAGTTCATCCATGCGTGCGGCAAGATGAAGGACAGCGTCCCGCCCGGACTGCCGCTTGAATACTCCCGACTTCGGCGGCTTTCCCTCCAGTTTGAAGGAGATTCCCATACGCGAAGTATGACAATTGTCCGGTGCAATTTCTTCCCTGATCGATGACTGCGGGAATGCTCCTTTCAGCGGGAGCCACGGACCTGGTTGGAAAGGGCGCACCCAACAAAGATGAAGATGGCCGCCAGGAAGATTGATGTCTGATAGCCCAGCAACTTATAGTGCCGGTTGAGGTGGTCCACCATGAAGCCCGTCAGGAATGGTGTGACTTGCGCGATGGTGTTGGCGGACTGCCAGACGCCCATGTCTCGCCCGGCGTCGTCCGAGGAGGGGAGCACGTCGGTCGCCATAGCCCAGCTCGCCGAATAGTAGACGCCGTACCCAAACCCAAAGACAACCGCCAGAGCGAGAATCTGCTCCAGAGTGCGGACGAACGCGATGGGGATCATGACCAGAGCCATGACCCAGCCTGCGACGACCAGGAGTTTTTTGCGTCCCACGGAATCGACCCTCTTCGCCATCGAGCGTGTCCTTTCAGATTTCTGCGATGAGCCAGACCGGGATACGCTTGGGATACGCCCGGAATTCAAGTTACCGAAGTGCAATGTGTATACTCGGTGACCAAGCATATCGGCAGGTTCTCACCTGCCATGCGGAGGTTGACGTTGTCCGAGACTGAACAGAAACAGATGAATCGTCGAGAGTTCCTGCTTACAGGAACAATTGTTGTGGCGGGGGCTTCCTTGCTTGCCGGTTGTTTTGGCACCGATCTCACGACCGGTAACGGAACGGGGACTGGCACCGGCACTGGGTCAGGCTCCGGCACTGGGTCAGGGTCCGGCACTGGGTCAGGGTCCGGCACTGGGTCAGGGTCTGGCAGCGGCACTGGTTCTGGTTCGTAAGCCTTGCTCGTCGGCTTCGATTGCCAGACTTGCGGGCTCGGCGATGTCATCCTCTCGCTCTGGATCGCGCAAGGTGTGCGAGAGGCGGGGCATGATGTGCTTTACCTTCCCGGCAAACATAACCGCGTAATTGAGGCCTTCGGTTTTCGAATCGGAGACCTCGATTCTTCCGACCATTCGCTTCCTCTGGTTCAGTTTGGGGGCGACTCTCCGGCCTATCGAAAGGAGCTGGAACTTGGTGGTCACGGACCGCACCGGGGCCACCTGTGGCAGATGCAGCTTCCCTTCAAAGTCGAACCTAAACGACCTTGCCCGGGACGCTGGGATGTCTGCGAAGAATGGGCCCAGGAGATCAGGCAGTCACGCGCAAGTGGAGGCAGGCCATTTGCCGTGCTTTTTCCGAGCTGTGCCTACACCACTCGCACATGGCCTGTCCAAAAGTGGACTCGGCTGGCTTGGAAGCTAGAAGAGCACGGAATCGGCACCGCAGCTTTCAACGCAACCTCTGATGGGCTCGAATCAATGCCATTTTATGCATATGGCTATGACATCGAAGCGCTCATCTCCATTATTCTTGCCGCCGATATGGTGGTCGCCAACGACTCTGGTCCGGCGCATTTGGCCGGAACACTCGGCACGAAAACTTTTGCCGTAATGGGCCCAACCAACCCTCAGATGGTATTCGGCTATTGTCCCGATGTCACCTGCCTTCGGGTCGCCGAAGGGGACTTATCCTGCGTGGGATGCCACTTCAAGGCGGATCGTGGCTTTCGAGCGGCATGCGACCAGGGGTGCGAAGCACTTCATATTCTCCCGGTTGAAAGCGTATTGCAGCGCCTGCTGGCTGAAGCTAAACCGATGAAGACCGGCACGTTGACCGACCAGATCAAAATTCACAAAGAGACCTTATGAACCCGGCTTGGAAATGGAACCCAGACATACCATCCTCTCCTCCCGCCGCTTCAGGGGCGGGAGCGGGAGCACCCGTCAAGAGCCCACTGCCCGTGCATCCCCTGCTCTGGCATCCTGTCCGCACCCGCATCGATGCAGAGCGCGCGCCTGCTGGCCGCATCATCGGCGTCGAATACACCTACGATTATCAGCCATCAGAACGGGATTTTCAGGACAGTCTCGGACCGAACGATGTGGTGTGGATTCCACTTTTCGACGGCACCATCAACCACCCAGCTCAGGATTTTTCACGATGCCGGCCCGAGTATGAAAACAATGTCCGCGCCGCAGCCGAAATCGCCCCTCAAGTGCGGGCCATCCTCCTGGGCAATGCCAATGCGGAACTTCGTTTTCCGGGCGGCCCGATGGAAGAGCAGCACCAGAAATGCCTGACATTTGTCGAAAAGAACGCTGCATTCGCCGCGCTTCACGGACGGCCCGCATTCGCTCCTGTTTTCGAGTTGCTGGTATTCGATTGCTATCATTCGGACGGCAAACTTCGGGAACTTCTGACTGCAAGTGGGGCCCTCGTTCTGAGTTTTGCCGGCTGTTCATGGCTCTTCGAGCATGAGGGGAATCACCCCAGGATTCCCGAGCCATATCCATATCCCAGATTGACCCATTATCTTGCTTCAATGGAAACCTGGACCGGGGTCGGTACTCTCCGTGGCCTTGCAAGAGGCTCCGGTGAAGTTTTGAAGTCGATGGGATACTCCGCTGGATTTGCTGGATGGTACTGACGCTGAACACCCGATTTTCTCCCTCGCTCAACGGTTCCCTTCACCTTGGCCACATGGCCATGGCCTGGATCAATCGAACGTACGCCCATATGCATGGGGGCGAATTCATCCTGCGATTTGACGATGTCGCACCGCGCGTGGCCGGTGAAGATGTCACCCAAATGTCTCAGTGGGCCTCGGAGGCAGAAGAATTCCTTCGTCTGGCCGGATTGGCGCCAGACCGCATCAGCTATTTGAGCAACTTCGCGGAACCCGACGAGTCGTTTTTGGAACTTGCGGGCGGGCGCAACCTATGGTATCGCGCATCCGACCTCGAAGGCCACTTCAACCTCGCATGTTGCCCGCCTCTGGTGCAAGTTCGGGTTCGAGCCGATATTGCAGAATGCATTGGCATAGTGATCCGAGGGGAAGAGCTTCTGGCCGAACTCCAGCTCTATGAGTACTTCAATTCTCTTCTCGGAGGAGAGACAAGGGAGTTGGTTTTTCTGCCCCGGCTCAGGGTTCGGCACGGGGACGAGGTCAGCACGATCAGCAAGACTGTGGGGAATCTGCAACTACGGGACTTGTTCGAGATCGATTCGCCCGAGAACTGGTTGGAGAGAGTGCGATGCGCCGTGCTCCTCAATCAGACGAAACCATTGGCATGGCACAATCTGAACCCTGATCCCATTATCCAGATCATGTGAGCAACCGAGTCGTACAACTTTGACTGCAAGAAAGGTTCAGCTCCGGTGGCTAGCCAATCCAAAGTGCTAGCTCCACATGATGAGAGGCTTTGCCGCGGGAAGACTCTCTCGGACCCTATTCAACTGGATCCTGAGACACGCTTGGACAGGAAGCAACCGATGAAAATGAAGATGGCCGCCAGGAAGATCGAGGCCTGATAGCCAAGCAATTTGTAATGCCGGTTGAGATGGTCCACCATGAAGCCCGTCAGGAACGGTGTGACCTGCGCGAGGGTATTGGCAGATTGCCAGACACCCATGTCTCGCCCGGCGTCGTCCGACGAGGGGAGCACGTCGGTCGCCATCGCCCAGCTCGCCGCGTAGTAGACGCCGTACCCAAAGCCAAATACGATTGCAAGAACGAGAATCTGCTCAAGAGTGCGGACGAACGCGAAGGGGATCATGACCAGAGCCATGACCCAGCCTGCGACGACCAGGAGTTTTTTGCGTCCCACCGAATCGACCCGCTTCGCCATCGACAGGGCGGCGATGGAGCCGAAGATCGAGATCATGATCACGACAATATAGACCCCCTGATCTCCCTCCAGAGTCCTGCCGAAGAACTGAAAGACCTTCTCATCCGGCTCTGCTCCCGGACTCCCAATCGCATCCTTCAGATAGTTGCTGAGATACGGCTGGATCAGGTAATAGCCCAGACAGACCAGCAGCCGCGTGAACCAAACCATCAGAAAGTCGCGGTTGCGCGCCATCTGACGGAGCGCCGAAAAGGTGGTTTCGATCTTCGAGTTCTTGAGTGAGTAAGGTTCCTTGAGCCCACGAAGAGCGCTGAAAACCACAAAAGTGCAGATGATCTGGACCAGAGCGATCAGGGCATAAGTGGCCTCCAAGGAAGTCAGGCCCAACCGTGGTCCCTGACTCCACAGAATTCCGACCGCTATCGCACCGATGGCTCCAACCACCTGCCCGCCCATGTTCATCGCGCTCAATATCGCGCTCGACCGACCCCGGCCATCCTCGGGAACTAAAAGCGGCATGAGCGAGGCATAGGCCCCCTGCATCAAATCGTCGGATATTTGGAGCAGCAGATATCCTGCCGCCAGAAGCATCAGAGAATCGGCTTTCGCCAGAAGCGCCAAGGCGAGCACCGTCGCCGCACATCCAAGTGCAATGAAGGGACGGCGGCGTCCCAGACGGTCGCTCCATGCTCCGAAGAGCACAGGGCCAATACTGGCCCAGATTGCGCCGCCGGCAAAGACCATTCCCCAGGCCTGGTTCTTTTCCCCCTGTGGGACGATCCTTTCAACCTGCGACGGCAGGACGACCAGAAGGAGGACGAACCACTTCCAGGAGACTCCCAGCCAAAGGAGATTCAAACGAGAATGCCAGCTGAGAGTGTTGCGGTAGACGCCGTCCGGCTGCACGCTCTCAGTCTGGCATGATTTGGGCGATTATTCGTATCGCAACGCGACGATGGGATCCATGCGGGAGGCAGACATGGCCGGGAAGAACCCGAAGACCACGCCGATCGCCGCGGAGAACCCGGCTGCTCCCAGCGCGGCCATGATCGGAAAAGCCGCCACCAGCCCGTTTTCGTCGGGAATCTTCATCCCCTTTGTGATGACCGTCACCAGAAGTCCGAGGCCGAAGGCGAGGCCCATTCCGATCAATCCGCCAACGAGCGACAACATTCCCGATTCGACCAAAAACTGAGTCAGGACCGCTCCGCTCTTTGCTCCCACCGCCTTGCGGAGCCCGATCTCACGGGTCCGTTCGGTGACGCTCACCAGCATGATGTTCATGATCCCGATTCCGCCAACGAGCAGGGAGAGGGCGGCGATTCCGGCCAGAACCATCTGGATGCCGCCCAGGATTCCGTTGAAGACCTTGAGAATCCCTTCATTCGAGTCCACGCGGAACAGGCGCACGTTGTTGGTCCGCCCCATCAGGAGTTCGTGAACTTCGTCCATGGCGGCGTCCACCGGCACGCCCGGCGCGGCCTTCGCCATCAGATAGGTGTAGCTGTCGCCGCCGATCCATTTGCGCTGGGCGGTGGTGACGGGCATTTCGATCACCTTCGCGCTCGGAGGTCCGCCGATCTGCGGCGGCTGCTTCATCACGCCCACAACTTCCAGAGTCACCCCGGGCATGAGGATGGTCTTGCCGATGGCTTCCTCGTTGCTGGAGAAAAGCTCCTTGGCGACTCCTTCGGAAATGACCGCGATGTTGGCGAGCCCGTCCACGTCCACCTGTTCGATCAGGCGTCCCGCCGACAGTTCCTTCTTGACGAGGAAGTTGTTGTTGACATCGACCGCCGAAACCTTGACGGCTTCCGCCTCCTTGTCTTCGTATTTCGCAGTGTGGTTTCCGGCTTCGACAATCCCGCTGATCGTGTCAATTTTGAGGGCTCGTTCGACCAGGAAGACCTTCTCATCCTCGGTGATTCCGTCAACGCGGCCCGCGCTTTCACCTCGGGCACGACCGCTGGGATCATAGATGATGTAGATGCCGTCCGCAGCCAGACCGCTGAACGAGTTCTGGATGTAGGACTTGAACCCTTCCATCACGATGACGATGAGGCTGACGCTCATCACGCCGATGATGACGCCAAGCATGGTGAGGAACGCCCGAAGCTTGTGCAGCTTCAGCATGGACAGCGCGATGCGGATGGATTCCTTGATGCCCATGACTAGCCGCCCGTGCTTTCTTCGCTGTCAGAGGTTTCCCCGCCTTCTTCAGGACCAAACTGCATGAGCCCGCTGCGCTTCGGTCCGGTGTAGGGAGGCTTCAAGAGCTTGTCCCCGACCTTCACCCCTTCGGTGATCTCGGTGAACGCGCCGCTCGCGGCTCCCACAGTCACGAGGACTTTGCGGGTTTCGGGCTCCTTCTTCCCTTTCGCCGCCGGGCCGGTGATGAGGAGCACGAACGTCCGTCCGTCCTTCTCCCGACCCACAAATTCGGTGCGGACTCTCACGGCATTCGGCAGGTCGAGCACCTTCATCGTGCACTGGGCGGTCATGCCGGATTTGAGCGCGGTCGATGCTTCGTCCAGGCGGACCTCCACCTCATATTTGACCACCGGGCTTCCGCCTCCCCCTGCGGCCGTCTCGATGGATGCCGGAGCAATCTTGCTGACGCGGCCTGCAAACTTGCGGTTCGGAATGGCGTCCACCTTGATCTCGACCGGGGTGCCGATGCTCAGCTTGGCGACATCAATTTCGTTGATCTGAAGCTTGGCGAGCATCGTGCCGCGATCCTCAACCTTCACGATGGGACTGCCGCTGCTGAAGCTGCTGAGGCTGGCGACCAATTCGCCTTCCTGCACCAGCCGCTTGGTGACGATTCCGTCCACTGGGGCGCGGATTTCGGTTTCACCGAGCAGGCGCAGGCTGTCGCCCAAGACGGATTGAAGCTGCTCGACACTTGCCTGCTGCTGACGGCGGCTGGCTTGGAGAGCCTGGACATCTTTCAGGGCCACTTCCGCATCTCGGACGTCCTGCAGAGCGCGCTCGTACTGCTTCTTTTTGAGGTCATCCTGGACGGTGTTGGCCTTGGTTCGGTTGTACTCCGCCCTCGCCTGGGCCAGCTTCTCTTCGGACTGCCTTCGCTCCAGCGCCTGCTCGTCGTCAATGCGCTGAAGTCGATCTTGAGCGGTAGTCAACGTTCCCTTCGCGTTTTGAAGGTTCAACTCGGCGGCCTCCAATTCGCGCTTGGCCACATATCCAAGATCGAACAGCTCCTTGTTTCGGTTGTACTGCTGCTCCGCGTTGAGGACTCCCGCCCGTGCATTCGTGACGGCGGTTTCAGCTTGAACTCGAGCGTTGGGTTGGGTGACTTTGACCAGCAGTTCGTGGCCTTGTTCGGCTGATCGGAGCCCTGATTCCGCCGTTCGCAACGACGCTGTCGTGAGGGCGGGCTGGGCGTTGAGTTCCAGCTTGAGTTGGGCGGCCTGGTTCCGAGCCTTGGCGAGAGCGGTTTGAGCCGTGACCCGTCGCTGCTCGATTTCGATGGCCATGCGCTGCGATCCGGCCTGGGCTCCCTTGAGCTGCGCCTGGTTCTGCTTGACCTGAAGCTCGGTTTCCTGCGGGTCGATGATCGCGATCAATTGTCCCGCTTTGACCATGTCTCCCTCGTCGACATACAGCTTGGCGACTCGGCCCGAAACGCGGCTCTTGACCTCGACGGTTCGGACTGCTTCGAGAGGACCAGATTCCACGACCTGGACGGAGATCGGGCCGTTCTCGACCGTATATTCGGTCTCCGCAGGCTTCGCCGCCGACAGATCGGGCGGCTTCATGCAGCCCGCAGAGAGAAGCGCGGCGCCCCCCAAGGCACCCAGCGCGAAGGACGAGAGTCGAATGGATTGCTTCATAGATTTGGCCTCGGCCAAGGTCCGGGCTCGCCGGGCATCGGCCAGCCTTCGGGATGGATGAGATAAGACGTATTCTTCGATTCGGACCACGCATTCGCGAAGTCCTGCCGGAGGTAGGTTCGGCGGTTCTGCTCCGCAGGTCCGGGATCGTTGACGATGGGATCGCCGATGTCATTGAATCCGGCGACGACAACCAGGTGTCCGTCATTCTCCTCGCGAACCAGACTTCCCTTCAATCTTGCCCGGGAAACGCTGCACGTCACAGGCACGCCCGCGTCCACAAGAAGCTCGACGTCGCGGAGGGAGCGCAGACGAACAACCCTCGCTTCAAGTCCGTTCAATGAGCCGGGAACAGCGGTGTTGAAAGCCCAGTTGCCCGCGCCGTTCCAGGCCGGGTCCCAAACCAGCTCCTTCAAGGCCGGGACACCCAAGGCCCATTCGGATCGCGCCTTTTTCGCCGCCCACCAACCCATCACCATCGAGACGCAGGTGGGGCTGCAAAGGACGCCTCCGCCTTCAAAGTCCCGCTGGCGGAGGGGGCTGATCACAAGCTCTTTTCCCCAGGCCCGCTTGTGCGGATCACTGGGACCGGCGTTGGGATTCGTCGCAAGGGTCAGGGACTTCAGCTTGATTTCACCTTCGACGATGAGCTCGACATCCAACTGCTTGGCGGGTCGTTTCAGCTTGAGAACATCCGTTTCAACGGAGCCAAATTCGTTCTCCTGGTCGTTGACCGATGTTCGGCGGGAGGCGTCCTTCGACCAGCGCCCCAGGATGAAGTCCGGTCCGGGGCCTTCGGGATAGATCGGACGCAGAACAACCTCGACGACGACTGAATCATCCGATCGGATGTTCCATGAGGGAATGACTTCGCTGAGGGCTTCGGCGGAATGAACTCTGCCGGTCAGGACGGCTCTGTCATCCCGGATTGTCCGCTCCATGTGGGCAGGCATCAGGACGGCGATTCCATGATCCATCGCAACTCCCGACCAACACAAGCTTGCCGCAACCGCCGCCAGCATTGCCGCTTTTTACCAATGAAATTGCGATCCGGTTGCCCGGCCCCGCAAGAGTGGGCCTGTTGCCCATCCATTCGGCTACAATTTGGGACCTATGTTGAAGGTCGAGGGGCTGAATGTCTTCTATGGCGCGATTCAGGCCCTGAATGATGTGAGCATCGAAGTCGAGGAGGGGCAGGTCGTCTCGATCATCGGCTCCAACGGCGCGGGAAAAAGCACTCTGCTCCGAACCATCTCCGGCCTCATTCGGCCCCGTACTGGCGACATCAAATTCCTCTCACAAGACATCACCGATGTCTCGCCGGACATGATCCTCCGCCGCGGCATCAGCCAATCGCCCGAGGGCCGCCGCATCTTCACCAACATGACGGTTCGGGAGAACCTGATGCTCGGCGCGCACAGCCGCAAGGATGGTGAAATCGCCGCCGACATGGACAAGGTCATGAAACGGTTTCCGCGCGTCCGGGAACGACTGAATCAAAGCGCGGGAACGATGTCGGGCGGCGAACAGCAGATGCTGGCGATCTGCCGGGCGCTCATGTCCCGCCCCAAGCTCCTCCTGCTCGATGAGCCGAGCATGGGCCTCGCTCCCAATCTGGTCACCGAAATCTTCAACATCGTCCGGCAGCTCAACGACGAGGGCACGACGATTCTTCTGGTCGAGCAGAACGCCCACCGCGCCCTCGAAGTCGCCCACCGCGCCTATGTTCTGGAAACCGGACACGTGAAGATGTCGGGCGTCGGCAAAGAGATGCTCAATGATCCCCGCGTCAAAGAGTTCTATCTGGGAGGCTGATGCTGAAGACTCTGCGACTCGTCGACTTCCAGGAAGAGCATCTGCCCCGGGTGATGGAGATTGAGCGGGCCAGCCAGGGCTCGCCCTGGTCGGAAGCGAGCTTTCGCAACGAACTGACTTCCCCGCAGTCGATCTTTCTGGTCGCTCTGCTGGAGGGTTCTGCAGTCGGGTTCGGTGGAGCCTGGATTCTGGCGGACGAAGCGCATGTCACCACTCTCGCCGTGCATCCCGACCAACGCAAGCAGGGGATCGGGAGGCGCTTGATGGATGCGATTCTGGAAGAAGCCGTCAAGCGCGGTGCGGTCTGCGCCACCCTGGAAGTCCGGGCAGGAAATCCCGCCGCCATCGCGCTCTACGAGGGCATGGGATTCGTGAATGCCGGGCTCCGCAAACGCTACTACCCAGACAACCGGGAGGATGCGGTCGTCATGTGGAAGCACGAACTGAAGTAGCTGGGACCAAAGAGCCGCACGCGACTCCTTGCGCGCTCCATTCGTAAAAAAAATTTGTGACTCTCAAGACTAGAGGTTTGGCGCTGGGTGTTTTGTGCACCGCCTCAGCGGCGGCGCTCGCCG
>JAEYWW010000171.1 GCA_023428805.1 Armatimonadota bacterium
CTCCGACTCAGGCTCGGCGCAATGCTGGTCGCGGCGGCGTTTGCAGGGTTGGCGGGGGGGTACTTGTCTCTGGGAATTGCGGGTTCGTTCGCGGAGTCGATGACAGCAGGCCGAGGGTTTGTCGCGATCGCTCTGGTCACTTTTGGGCGGTGGAAGCCGCTCTGGGTCTGTGCGGCGGCGCTGCTGGTCGGCGCGGCGGAACAGGCTCAATTTGAGATGCAGGCGCGTGGAATCGCGCTGCCCAGGGAATTCCTGGTGGCCATGCCCTACATCGCCGCCCTCGCCGTCCTCGTGATGGCAGGCAAGGGGACCCTGGCCCCCGAGGCCTTGGGTCGGCCCTTCCGGAGGACGAAATGAGGATGGAGCGAAAGGTGTCCTTCTCAAGCGGGCATCGCTACTGGCTGCCCTCGCTCTCGGAAGGAGAGAATCGGGAGCTTTTTGGCCGCTGGGCGTCGCCCTACAATCATGGCCACAACTATGTCCTGACCGTGATCGCCGAAGGGCCAGTCGATGCGCGCACGGGCATGGTTGTCAACATCAAAGATATCGACGCCGTCGTGAAGGCCCGCGTCTTGAGCGAGTTCGACCAGAAGAGCATCAACGATGAAGTCCCGGCATTTCGAGATCGGGCTCCAAGTTTGGAAAATCTCCTGCTCTATTTCGCGGACGCCTTTGCCATCCTGCCCGAACCCGCCCGTCTGACCGGTCTCAAACTGGAGGAGACTCCGCTTCTCTATGGCGAATGGAACGCCGCCGACAACATGATCACCATCACCCGCATCTACGAGTTTGCCGCCGCGCATCGTCTTCATTCCGAGGAGTTCTCCGATAATCGGAATTGGGAGCTCTACAACAAATGCTCCCGCCCCAATTTCCACGGCCACAACTACGTTTTGGAAGTGACGATCTCCGGAGAACTGGACACGCGGACAGGCATGATCGCCTCGCTCGAAGATTTGGATCATGCGGTGAATGAGAGCGTGGTGGATCGCTACGATCATCAGAATTTGAATCTGGATATTCCTGAATTCAAGGATCGGCTGACGACAAGCGAAGTGGTGGCGCAGGAAATTTTTGACCGCCTCCGCAAGGTCGTGCCGGGGCGCTTGGAGCGGGTGAGGCTGCATGAAACGGCCCGCAACATCTTCGAGGTGGCCCGTTCATGAGCCGCTTGGTGGTGATCACGGGGGCGAGTTCCGGCATCGGGCGGGAACTCGCGCTCCTTTGCGGCGCCAATGGAGATGAACTGATCCTGACAGCGCGCCGGAGGATCGAATTGGAGCGGACTGCGGCGGACAGCGGCGCGGCGAAAGTGGGAGTGGTCTGCGGGGACATCACGGACTCCTCCGTTTGGGGGCAGATTGCGGAGGACGCACGAGGCTCGGCAGCGGAGTTGATCCTCGTCAACAATGCAGGTTTGGCGTCCTTCGGCGGTTTTGCGGAGGAGTCATTTTCGACCTGGGAGCGGCAGATTCAGGTGAATTTAGTCGGCCCGTTTGGCCTGACTCACGCGTTGATTCCGCTCATGCTGGAACGCGGTCGGGGAAGGGTGGTGAACATTCTGAGCATCGTCCTCAAGCATCCGCTGCCTGGAGCGGCAGGGTATGCCGCCTCCAAGGCGGGGCTGGAGGCGATGAATCGATGCCTTGCCGCCGAGCATCGAAGGCAGGGGATCAGCTTCACCAACATCTACCCTGGGGCAACGGATACTCCCATCTGGGATTCTGCCAGCGGACACCCGTCCCGTGACCAGATGATCCCCGTTGCGTCCGTGGCACAGACAATTTTTGAAGTGTTGAACACCCCGCGCGATCGAGTGTTGGATGAGGTTGTGATCACGCCGCCAGACGGGATTCTCTGAGATAAAACAACCCCGGGCAAGATGCCCGGGCGACGCATGGGCGGGACGCCGATGACACCCTTGTTAATTGAATGAGCCCGAAAAATCCTCGAACACGGGCAGGTAGTACATCCATTCCTCCCGATGCACGGCCTTCACGTACTGCTGAAGCGAGATGTACGGAATGAACTTGGGACGTCGGGGATCATTCTTGAGCTTCATGTTGGCCTGCTTGGGGGTCTTGTCGCCTTTCTTGAGGTTGCACTTCCGGCAGCAGGCGACGAGGTTGTCCCAGGTGTGGGGACCGCCCATCCACTTGGGCACGACATGGTCGATGGTCAACTCGCGCGTCGAGCCGCAATACTGGCAGGTGTAGTGGTCGCGCGCCAGAACAGAATGGCGGGAGAGCCGGAGCTGCGGAATGGGGCGGCGCACCAGGTAGCGCATTTTGACGACAGATGGAGCGGCGTAGTGTCCTTCGCTTGTTCGGACGTAATTGTCGCCTTGATGCACGATGTCGGCTTTGCCGAGCAGGATCAAGGAGTATGCCCGGCGGACATCGCACACATTGAGGGGTTCATAGTTCGCGTTCAAAAGAAGGACATCAGTCATCGGCATGAGGGAGCCTCCAAACAGAAAAGGGGTTCGCACACAGACGCGTGCGAACCCCCTGCAGGGAAAACAACACCGACGTTTATTATCGTGTCGGTCCACTTCTGAGGCCAGAAGTTCCTCGGCGCGGGTCTGCGCGTTGGTGTCATCCCATTCATATTAACGCGCCAAAGCGCAGTTT
>JAEYWW010000174.1 GCA_023428805.1 Armatimonadota bacterium
GACCAACAGTTCCCCCGCGACCATGGAAAAAGCTGATCTTCACTCCCGTCCTCTCGCCTACCTTGGCCAGAGATGCCTGAGCTTGATACAAAGCCCAGTTCGCCGCCAGATAGCCCCCATCTTTGCTGCTGTCGCTGTAGCCGAGCATGACTTCCTGCACACCACCTTTGGCTTTGACATGGGCGGCGACTTCCGGCAAATCCAGCCATGATCCAACGAGCTGCTCTGCGTGCATCAGATCATCAACGGTTTCAAACAGCGGAACATAGTCCAGCGCGTTCGCGCCCCATACGGGCAGGCCCGCTTCCTTGGCAAGCAGCACCGGCTCAAGCCAGTCGCTCAGGCCGTGAGTCATGCTGATGATCGTCGCCTGGACAGTCTCGGCCCCGAACTGCTCCCGCGCACGACGGATCACCTGATAGGCACCGCGCACATTCTCCGTGCGCTCACTTCCCACCCAATCCTGAGCAACGAGGGGGCGGGGATTGGCAATCTCTCTCCGCAGAACTTCGATGCGCTCGACCTCATTGAGCGCCAGGTAATCGTCGCAGACACCGGCTGCGCTGAATATTTCCGCAATCGCCTTCTCGTGTTCTTGGCTGTGCTGACGGACATCGAGGGCGACATACCGGAAGCCGAAAATCGCCACCTGCTGTTGAAGGCGGACAAGCGGACCAATCGGCAAGTTGGGATGCCCTGCCAAAGCTGACCGAATCGCCTGAAGGTCGCTCGAAAACTCCTCCACAGTGGAGTAGGGAGTGGCTCTTGGCGGCAGGCCATCCAGTTCCCGCACCGCTCCCCGCAGCCGCTTCGCCATTGCCGCCAGCATCAACGTGTAGGGCTCGCGCGAGTATCGGTCGGACATGTCCTCTTCGACCCGCGCAAGCTCCATCGTCTCCGCAAGCCGAGTCCTGAACTCGCCGCTGGGCTTTGCCGCATCTTCGCTGAACGTCATCGCCTCGGACGCCTCCTCGCAGGCCGTCGCATAGCGATCCAAAACTGCGCGGCGATACGCGAGAATCGCCTCCCACGTGACTTCGGGCGTGACCTTGGGATTGCCGTCGCGGTCTCCACCCACCCAGCTTCGGTAGTAAATCGCGCTCGGAATATCCCACGCTTCTTCGGGATAGGCTTCCAACAGGGCGTGTGTCAGTTCATCCTGAATCCAGGTCACCACATCAAACACCGTGCGATCCAGGAAGTAGATCACATTCTCGACCTCCTCCCGCACCGTCAGCGTTTGGACCCGCATCTCCTCCGTCTGCCAGAGTTGCGCCAAGGTTTCGCGCAGTTCGTCATCCGTGGTTCTGTCGCTCAGAGGGCTGTGGAGGCTCGCCTGATCCGGCTGATCCATCAGGAGGACGAACCGATGGACCTTGTCAAGAACTGCGCGCCGCTTCGCTTCAGTTGGGTGTGCGGTGAGCGTCGGTTCGATCCTGATGCTCTGCAGGATTTCGCGCACCTCTTTGGCCTCGCGGCCGTTGGCCTTGAAACCGAGAATCGCTCCTCGAATTGTCTCCGCCTGGCTCGGATGATCAAGCTGATGCCTGCGCTCGCGGTTGACACGGATGATTTCCTTCTGCTCCAGGCTGTTCAAGAGTTGGAAAAGCAAAGTAATCGCTCGGGCGGCCTTGCCGACGAAGAGTGGATCGCGCGAAACCTCTTCCCTCACTGCTTCCGGGCCGTGTTCGCCCGCCTGCCGGAGCAGGACCCTCAGGCGTTGAACGAAAGCAACTCCCTCCTGCTCCGAGAGCACCTGCCCGAGCAGCCGATCCACACGGCGAATGTCCCGGCTCAGCGATTCGGAGAGACCATAGTTTTCGGGCTCAAGGCCAAGCAGGGCGACACTCATATCATGAGGTTACTCCGCAGGGCCAGGTTCGATTGCTTATGACCCGGAGGTTGTTGCCAATCAAAAACCAAATGGACTTCGCCGGACACCCTGCTCGGTCACGATCGCCGAGATGTATTTCGCGGGAGTCACGTCAAAGGCGGGATTGAAGACCGGAACTCCCTCGGGGCCAACCGCGATTCCTTCGGTATGAGTCAGCTCGGACGCTTCCCGCTCCTCGATTGGGATATGTGAGCCATCGGGAATCTTGGGATCAAGTGTGCTGCTCGGCGCGGCGACCACGAACGGAATCCCAAATTCATGCGCGAGGACCGCCAGCATCAGGGTGCCCACCTTGTTCGCAGTGTCGCCATTCGCGGCGATCCGATCCGCCCCGGCCACCACAAAATCCACCTTCTTCGCCAGCATCAGCGAGGCCGCCGCCGAGTCCGCGATGCTGTGGAACGGGATGCCGTCGTGCATCAGTTCATACGCGGTCAGGCGCAGTCCCTGCTGGCGGGGACGGGTTTCGCAGGACCAGACGTGGGCGACTTTGCCCTGAGCATGAGCCGTGCGGATGATGCCGAGAGCCGTTCCATGACCCGCCGTGGCGAGCGATCCGGTATTGCAGATCGTGAGAATACGAGCGTTGTCCGGGACCAGAGCCGCGCCATTTTCACCGATGCGGTGGTTCATTTCGAGGTCTTCGGATTCGATGGCATGAGCTTCCTTGAGGATCGCATCACGGGTCCATTC
>JAEYWW010000288.1 GCA_023428805.1 Armatimonadota bacterium
CCCGAGTCACGAGGTCTACAAGGGCATCCTCGCGGGCCGGTCGCGGGCGGTGTTCAACGGCCGGATTCTCGTCCGCCAGGACGCGCAGAAGACCGACGCGAAGCAGACCAACCAGGCGCTGCTTCTGTCGCCCAACGCGACGATCAACTCAAAACCCCAGCTCGAAATCTTCGCCGACGACGTGAAATGCACCCACGGCGCGACGGTCGGCCAGCTTGAGGAAACTCCGCTCTTCTATCTGATGAGCCGCGGAATGCCCAGAGCTCAAGCCGAGGGAATCTTGGTCTACGCCTTCGCCGCCGAAGTTCTTGAGCTGATCTCGATCGAGCCGCTCAAGGATGATCTGGAGCGGCGGTTGTTCGAGAAGTTGGGTGTTTAGCCTGGTCTTCGCTAGGATTCTCACGCCACTCCATCTGCGAAAATCTGCGCCAACGATCTGCGGCATCTGCGGTTAATCTTCATTCCGACAATGGAACTGCAGATGACGAAGATAGGAACGCTGATTTTCGCAGATGGGGGTCGCGGTCACTCTCTCGTCGAATCGTCAAACTCGATTCTCATCTTTGGCACAGGAGATTCGGTGAGGGCGCTGAGGTCAAGGGGGGTGCCTGCGGGCAGTCTGGATTCAACTTCGTCCACGAGAGAATATCCCGCATGGCTGACAATTTCGAATTCGACCACGCGGGGACCGGACCAGAGAAGCAGATACCGAGCACCCATCGAGGCCTCGGTTGTGACGAAGTCCACATCCTCCCAGCGAATGCCTTTCCCGAGCAAGCCCATCCACCGCCACCGGATGCCTTCATTGTCCAATCTGTAGAAGATGTTGCCGCTGACCAACTGAAGCAGGGTCATGGCGGCAACGATGGCGAGCAAGCCCGCCTGGATTTTGGGATTGGCCAGCAGAATGAAGGGAAAAAGGACAGATGGGAGCAGAGCGCGAAGGAAGTGCGAGTCGGGCCTCAAAGTTCCAATAAACCGAATCGTTCTTCTAGTTGGTGTCCCGACCGTCAGATTCTCGTGGAGAGGCAGTCCCAGCCGCCGCTTCGCTTCGGCTAAGAGTCGTGATCCGTTCATATCTCGATCCAAGACATCAACAAATCCACTTGAAAAAATCAGGCGACTGCCCTCAAGTCGCTCCAGATTTTCCCAAAGATGGGCTGTCTTCGCAAAGAGCCAATGCTCGACCACCCGTGCATCGTCGAAGGTGAACTTCGGAAATAGAAACTTGGGAGTCAGCACTGCAATGATGCTCAACGGAATAGCCAGGGAAAGATAAGGCGCAACCGCTCGAAGAGCCGAGTCAGGAGGCAAAATCAGACTGACAAGAATGAGTGGTATGACTGGAGCCAAGCAGATGAAATAGGCCTTGGGCAACGGTGACCGCCCAATCTTCCAAGTCTTCCGCGAGCTGCCGTTCATCCCGCAACCTCCCTTCTCAACACATTATGACAGTCTTACGCGCTGCTGGAGTGTAGAAATCAGCTCCCAATCGGGCCGTTCAAGCTCGGTGGGGGTTGGGTGCCTCCGCCGGTGCTTCCGGCACCGCCGCCTCCACCCGTTGTCTCCTCTTCATCATCCACAGGCGAGACGCCTTCGGCTTGTTTGCCGCGCCAATCCTGATCGGCTTCCTTGGTCGTGATGGTGAATTCGACGGCTTTGTAGTCGTCCCCGTTCGACATCTTGAGGCGGGCGTCTTTCTGGCCCTCGCGGCTGCGGAGGGTGAGCTCGTCCTTTTCACCATCCCAAACTCCGGTGTTGGCCCACACCATTCTCCAGCCCACATTCGGGATCTCCTGGCGGGCCATGGGATTGCCGCTGATGTTGGCTTTGCGCGAGCCTTTTCGGTACCAATATTCGACACGATTCGAGATCACCGTCGCAGGATGCCGGCGCAATGTGTCGGTGTCGCGGAGGATGTCGCTGCTCGTCTTCTGCTGGGAGGGCGGAAGAGGACGGCCTGCTTGGATTTCGTCAGGCACATAGACGGCCATGGGTGGAATTTCTTGTTCTTCCGGCTTGGCGGAACCTTCTGGTTTGAGGAACATGTTGACCCCACCCTCCATCACCGCGCGACCCTCCTTGCGGTAGACCGTTGCCTTGGGGCAGGTGATGTTCGCATCCACGCCGAAATATCGGACATTCCCGGTGGCGACAATGACGTCGGTCTTCAGGTTATGGACGATCTTGTCGGCGAGAATGATGACCTCGCCGCTATCGGCGCGGGCCAGGGTGTAGTGCATGAAATCACCCTTCTTCTCAACTTCGTCACCCTTCATCCTCCACTGGGTCGTTTTGGGCGACTCCTCAACCTGAGCCTGACCTTCCCATGAAACCTTCATCGCCTTCCAATCGCCCGACTTCAGGTCATAGGCGAGGTTCTCGGCCTGAACCTTTCCCTTGCTGAGCTTGCCGTTGAACTGCCCGGCGGCGACAATCTGGGAAGTGTTGCGGTCAAGCTCGATCGCGGGGGCCGTGATGTCCATTTCTTGATTCCAGACACGTCCTCCCGAGCCGATTTCCAGATGGCGGCGATAGTATTGATACACGGCGACCTGCGCCGTATAGTTGTATTTCTTTCCCTCGGCAGTTGTATAAATCCCGTCCTTGATGCCCTCCAGGATCGCATTCGAGCGGTCCTTGCTCATGGTCATCCTGTCAACATTGGCGGTGGTGACCAAGCGGGCGTCATCAAAGGCCCGGAATTCCGCATTGGAAACCTCCACTCCCGGGGGTTCAGGGCCTGCGTTCTTCTCCTTAAATCTCTTGAGCGCATCCACGCTGACCACAAAGCCGATGGCTTCATAGCTGGCGAAGACCAGTCCTCCCGCCCCGAACATCAGGGCGAGATTGCGTCCGAGAGATTTAAGGGAAGGTGACATTGGCGGTGACGACGGTGTTGACGGCGGTGACCTGGACGTTGCCGTTGGCGATCTGCGCTCCCTTGGTCGCGCGGATCGTGTAGGTTCCTACCGGAGCCCAGAATGTGTAGCGTCCCTGGCTGTCGGCAGTGACCGTCCGGATCACGCTTGCTCCGCTGAGAAGCTGAACATTGGAGCCCGCGCCCGTGGCGACAGGACTCGCCGCACCCTGGATGTTGAAGGGCAATGGCGGCGGCGTGGTTGAACCTTCTGGCGTGACCTGGATCGTCCCGCAGTTCACGACTCCGCCTGTGGCCGCGCCAGGAGGACTGAAGAACTGGGAGAAGTAGCCCGTCTTCGTGATCTGCCCCTGCAGGCCGAGAAAGACCGCCAAGCCCGCATTCGAGTAGGCGACGCCCGGAAGGCTGAAGTTGCCGGAAGCATCGCTCACGCGCTGGATGCCGCCCATGCTGACTGCCGCACCTGGCACAGCAGCTCCGGTCTGGGAATCAACAATCCGTCCGGTCACGGTCACCACAGCCGGGCCGATGTAGAGATCGCCGAGATCAACGTTGGCCGTCGCGGCGGGGAAAGTGAAGGTTCGCACCACCGGAGGAGAACCGCCCGAGGCGGCGTAGGTCACGGTGATTGAAGTGGTCCCCGCATTCGCGTTGAGCTGGAACGAGCCATCGGCCACATCGGTCTGAACCGATGCGGTCGCGCCCGGCACTCGGACGGTCGATTGCGGCACGGTCGCGCCACCATTCTCAATCCAGAGAACTCGGCCAAAAATGGTGACTCCAGTCGGCCCGCCACCACCGCCTCCGCCGCCACCTCCGCCGCAGCCTGCGAGGATCAGGAGGCCACCGAGAAGGAGGAGCAGAAGCCTCTTCACCGAATGCCTCCGCTCGTGATGTCGAACGTCTGCGTCGGCGCGATCGCGTTGAAGGTGAATGTCATGCCATCCTGCACCGTCTCAGTCTGACGGGTGGTGGGATCGTAGATCTTCAGGGCAGGCGAACCCGCGATGATGTCAAGCGTCACACGGTATTGCTGGCCGACAATCAGGCCGTCAAGCTTCACCGTGAAGGTCTCCTTGATGCCGTAAACACGAATGTCCTTGAAGAGACCCTGACCATTGACGATGGAGGCTTGGAAGCCGGGGCTCACAAACGGGGGAAGCTCGGCATCCTCGCTGGGATCAAAACCTTTGCTCCCATTGCTGGCCTGGCCGATGATTGCGGTCGAGGTCACAAAAGAGGGCGACTTGACCGTCACTTGGGCTTCCCAGCGACGGGGAGTGAAGTTCCATTGACTTGTGGCCTTCGGGCGGTATTTCTCGCCGAACAATGTGATCTTGACCGGCACCAGCGGCCGTTCAAGGACGATGTTGGAATTGGCAATGTCGTTGGAGGTGGGGAGTGCGCTTGGGTGGAACACGAGCACCGCACCCTCGGCCCGCAGGGCTCGAACATACACGGCCTGGCCTGGCTTGAAGCTTGTCGCAGGCTGGAAGGTGCCCGAATCCATGTTGATGGAATCACCCTGGAAGGCGAAGATCGTGGTGCCGAGGATTGTTCCCTGAGCTTCTGTCCAAGTCGAAAGCGACTCCGTGGCGGAGGTCACGTTGACCTGGGTGAAGGGCACTTCAGTGGTGAATGGGCTTGTGATCGCATTCCAGCCGGGCCGCAAGTGGACCGTCATCAATGTGGAAGGACTTGTTCTGCCGCGTACCGTGACGCTCTGAGCGGTCGATGGGCGGATGAACGCGCCGAGACCATGCGTGAGCCGCCCCTCATCGGGATACAGCTCGTACTTGCCAGTCGAAGGGTTGTAGCTCGCCGCCAGCGTTTCGGACTCGGTTTGAGCCAGGACTGTCGAGGTCAGCGGGCGGTAGGGCTGGATTGGCAATCCGAAGAAACTCAGCCGGGCCTGGCGGCTGAAGGTGTAGCTTGTTTCGGCGTTCGAGGGGCGCAGGTCGAGGGCAATGGGGCCCTGACCCTTGGCGACACGCCGGCTGATCACTTCATTGACGGTTGCCCCCTGAACCCGGAAAACCTTGACGGTCAGCATCTGCGCCCGGTCGAAGCTGGCATCCGTGATGCGGGCTCCGAAGGCGAAGTTCTGGGCGGTGATGCTGGTGTTGGAGCCGCCCGTCCAGTCGACTTGGATTCGATAGCTGGTGCTGCCGGAAACGGCAGGCAACCCGACCAGAGTGCCGTAGAAATTGTTCTCTGTCGTGTTCGCTCCCGTCGCCACCGCACCCGCCGGAATATAGGCGCGGGCGATCTGGCCCTGGAACGGCGCGTCAACGGTCACGCGGTACTTCTGATTGCCGAAATTGTCTCCTGGGAAGTTCGGGGCGGCGGAGCCATAGGCCCCCGTGATGCCGACCACGTCCTCCTGGGTTGATGTGAAGAACCGGACGTCGTCGGGCCGCCAAAAGATCGGATAGCATTGGCCCGAGAGAAGAGTTTCATCGCCATTCGGCAGGGTGCGCCATGCGTTGATGATCAGGCCGAACACGCCGAAGTCGCTGGAGCCGCTGATCGGCGCGATCGGGAATGGCTGAACAACAACCTTGTTGCCCGGAGTACGGGATGTGTCGAGAATCGACTGCCGCTCCACCCAAGCCGCAAACGGAAGTCCTTCGACTGTGGCGGTCCCGCCGCCCGAGAGGAAATTGATCGTGTCCTGCCCCAGGTCGACCAAAGCTGCTTCGTTCTGATAGATCGCTGGGGAGGCGTAATAACGCTTGTTGAACTCGTTGGCGAACCCGGGATATTCAGTCAGCACCTTGCTCCAAGCCGAACCCGCCATCTGATAGCGGAGCAGGAACGCTCCACCCGTGCTGCCGCCCGGGGGAAGCGTCTGGCTTAGGAGGTTCGGCGCGATGAACGGCTGGGCTCCAAGGCCGGGCTGGTTGTACCAATCATAGAACGCGGTGACATCGTAGAGGCTGTCGAGCGTGGCTTCAACCTGGTCGCTGGAGGGGCTGTTGGGGAGGCTGCCTGCGGTGCGAACGATGGACATCGTTGCGGCGCGGACAATCCCCTCATTGAAGGCGTCCGCAAAGTACGGAGTAGTGCCCTGATAGGCGAGCAGGAGGCAGTGGATATAGTTGATCGAGGCTGCGACGCTGCTGTTGTAAACCGGGAAACGGATTTCCGGTCCGGTCGGTGCGTTGGGCACATAGTAGCCGCCCGACACGGCAAGGCGATCCTGGATGTCCGCGTCGTAATTCTTGATCCGAACCGCACCCGGAGTCTTGGGGATGCCAAAGACCGAATTCATCACCGGACGAGCCTGGGTGAAGGTCGCCTCAAGATGCTGGCGATAAGCCTCGCTGAACGCGCGGGAGCCCGTCGCATCGAAAGTCGGCACGATGTCCTCCGGCGCGCGTGAGCGGGTGGCGACCACGGGCAACGGCTGTCCGTTCTGAGTTAGGACGACGCGAAGGGGCAGCGAGAACTGAACCTTGATCTTGCGGGCCTCACGCTCGCGCTTGGTCAACTGCGCGGTGCGGCGGGCGTAGCTCTTGACCGCCTGCTCCACCGTCGTCTCCCAAGATGCCGTGGAGCGAGTGCCCCCGATTTCCACGCGAAGCTCTGTGGCCTGCGCTCCGACGGCCCCGGCCCCCAGGGCCAGAGCCGCCATCCAGCGGATTGTTCTTCTGTTCTTCATGCCGTTGACTTCAGTCTCCTCAAGGAGTGAAGGATTCAATCTGGCTGATCGTTCGACTTGAGAAGTCATTTGCCAGCCCGAGGACCACATAGTAGTAGGTTTGACCCGCCGCGAGCGCCGGACCGTTGTAGACGAGGCTGTTGCCCGTGACCGGGCTGGCCTCGTTGTTCCAGATGGATTCGACCTCTGCGCCCGGGAATTCATCGAACACATAGACCACAAATTCATCCGCCCCTGAACCCGTGAGCCAGCGGAAAGTCAACGGGCCTTTCGAGAGCGCTCCAAGCTCAAGGACGTTGAGTGTCTCTGCAACTTCGACGTTGCTGAGATCGCTCTCCGTCATGTTCGGAAACTCCGGATAGAGCGAGGACAGGGTGCTGACCGCATAGGAATAGGTTCGGTTGACCTGCAAACCTTGGTCAAAGAAGTAGGCCGAGAGCGGATCGGAGAAGAACTCCAAACCATTCAGGGTTCCGTTGGCTGAATTGGCGCGGTAGATGCCCCAGCCCAGGTGGTCGGCGAATCTCTGTTCGTCCCAGGAAAGCTCGGCTTCCACAAGGTAGTCGGTGATCGCGCGCGATTCCGGCTGATTGCCGCGAATGATCTTGGCTTTGGCGCGATCCGGGCTCAGCATGCGCTTGATGGCCTCGTAGGCATCTCCATTTCGCGCCGAACGAGTGGCGTCTTGGGGCGACACCCAGGTCACAACAAAGAGGTCTTGGGGCGGGGTCAGACCGGGGGGGCCTGGATTGCCCAAGGTCAGGTCGATATTGCGCGTTGAACCAGCCTGGACGGTGACGGTGTCGCCATCAGATCGATACCCTCGCGCCATCGAGACCACTTCGTAGGTGGTGCCGCCGATCAGGTCTTGAAACTCATATTCTCCGAAGGAGTTGGTGAACGCCCGCGAACTTGAGCCTGCGCCGGAATAGGCGAAGACGGGTGCGTTTTCCAGCAGAAAGCCATCGCGGTCGCGGACTTCTCCGGAAACTCGCCCAAGCTGGCCAGACGGCGCGACGATGATGGTCGCGTTGCTCCGCTGCTCCGCATCGAAGGTCAAGGCATAAGTTTGACCCCGATAGTTCACTCCGTTGTTGCTGATTTCAGCCCGGATCAGAAGCTCACCAACGCGGACGTTTCGCAATTCAAATGCTCCGCTGGAAGAAGATCGAGTCTCCACGCCTTGAGACGTGAAAACTCGCGCGTCGCGGACAGGGCGGCTCTGGTCGTCCAGGATGCGCCCGGTGACAGTGGCGGTGTCAAGCACAAGCTCTTCACCAGTGCCTCCACCACAGCCCACCAGGAGACCAACCGCCAAAATTGCAGGGATAAAGTAAAGGCTCTTCATAGATGACTTCCGTGTGTGTGAAACAACGCGCGGCGACGAGACTTGTTACGAACCAAAGTTGAACGCAAGTTCGAAGTCAAAACCTCTTGAAGTATACGCTCCCGAGGTGAGGGAAGAATCCCGATTTGTGATGTCCCTCATTCGATAATGAATGTTGAACGCCAGGCTCCGCCAAATTTGATATTTATAAGTTGCGGTGAATTCATTGGACACTTGCGGCAGATAACCTGAAATCGAACCGTCGGAATAGAGCAAAGAAAGCGCGTGCCGACCCCCGAGGTAATAATTCAAACTCAGGTCGAAATAACTCGAATCCTGGGCGAAATCCGTGCCGGAGGTGAAGAGAAAATTGCCCGACAGGCCATACGAGAAACGTCCCGGAGGCGAGCCGTCCAAGGCGAACGACCATGTGCTCGCATCGCTTTTGAAGTTCGTCGAGATGTATTTGGTCGAGTCCAGGCTGAAGGTTGAGGAGAAGCGATTGTTGCGGCCCAGATCGTAGTCAACCCCGAGCAGGAAGGACGATGTCTCGCTGTTGGAGCTGACCGTCCCTTTGGTTCTATAGAAGTTCGCGCCGGTTCCAACGGTCAACCGCTCATTCGGACGCCAGTTGGCGCTGAGGCTCAATCGTCGGAAGTCGGCCGTTCCACGCAGCTTGTCGGACCCCACTCCCCCGCTGAAGCTGTTGCCGTCGTAGCCGAAGCCATAGCCGCTGTTGAAGCCGATCTCCGAGAGTTTTCCAGCTTCGCTGTCCGTGTAGAGAAGATTCGTGCTGAGCTGCTCATTCGGCCTGAAGGATGCGCCAATTTGAATGTCGCGGCCGATGCCCGTCTCGCCCGCGACATTGATTCGATTGAGGCCCGTGCTCGCGCTGAACGCCCAAGCCGCGCCCGCGTTGTAGCGTGTGCGGAGATTCAAGCCCAGGATGCTGAGGTTGCGGTCCTCAGTTGAACCATCGACTGTCACCGGCCCCTTCGCAAACTGGTTGGTGAGATCGAAGCTCGTCGAGAGCCGGCCGATGGTCTTGGAAGTCGTGATCGCAGTGGTGTCGAGCGTCGTCTGTCCATTCGCCGCCACGCGTGATTGGGTGCGGGTATGGGAGAGCGTCCAGGGCGAGCCTCCAGCAAGTGGGGTGAAGGAGACGCTGGCGCTCGCGCTCGTGAACCGGGACGGGACGTAGACGGTGTCGCCATTGGTCGAAGCCTGACGATTCGTCACCGCGTTGTTGCCGTAGAGTAGCGCATAGGTGTAGCGCGAACTTTGGCGGTAGGTCAGGCGCATGTCGTGCGCCTTCTCGTTGCGGTTGAAGCCAACCGTCTCGATGCTCACATAGTCCTGCGGCACATCGCGGATCGAAGCTCCGAACTCGAGCTTTTTGTCGCGCAGGATCAGCTCCGCGCTGCGCGCTGTGCCCTCCTGCGGCGTCGCGGTGTTGTAGAGCTTGCCCGTGGCCTGGCTGATGGCGACAAAGCCTTTTTCACCCTTTTTGCCGATGGGCAGGCGGTAGTCCAGCCCGACCGTTTCCCGGTCGCCGTTGACGGTGCTTGATGGCTTCGGAGTGTAGAGGACATCAACCACGCTCGTGCTGGGAACGAAGCGGTTGATGTAGAAGAGGGCCGGATTGTCGGGATCGAGATCCCAGTCCACGCCCCGCACCTGCAGCACACCGTCCACTCGCACAACAATGGGCTGGGTGAGCAGAGGCTCAAATTGAAGCGGATAGCCGATGCCCGGAGGCCCGAATCCCTGCAGGCTTTCCAGGCGAGTCGAGAGCCGGGAGCCGGTGCCCGTCACCTGCCGTATGGCGGAGACGCCGATCTGTCCGCCCGGGCCCATGTTGTAGCTCATGGCGCCGCCGAGCAGAGTTCCCTTGGTGCCGCTGAAACCGAATGTTTCGTAGGTCGCGACAATCGTGCTGGTGGGAGGGATGATCTTGCCTTCGAGGGTGGCGCGATTGATGAAGGTGACCGCGCCCAGATCGTAGTCGATTGTATAGTCGGTGCCAAACTCCTGCCGGACTCCGTCAATCGTGATCGACTCGGTGCCCTGGATGATCTGGCTGCCTTGCAGGAAATAGGGGCCGCTGGAGTTCGCGCCCGGAAGGCTGATCGTGCGGGGTTCGCCACGCACTTCACTCTGGATTACTTTAGCCTGCAAACCTCCAGACTTGTACAAAACACTCGCGCCACGCAGAGTCTTGTCGAAGCGGGCGAAGCGGTTTGTGTTCAGAAGACTGCCGCGGATGTCGCCGAGGTTGACCTTCCAATTGCCTTTGTCGTAATCAACGCTGAATTTGTTGCCCTGCGGGTCTTGAAAACGGTCGTCCTGGATCGTGAAATCGAAGTTGAAGACTCCCAGGACATTGCGGCCCGAGACATACATGCTTCCGATGTCGGTGAATCGCTCCTCGCCGAGACCGTAATAAGTGCTCAGGTTGAACGCTTCGCGGTCGCCTGAAACCGTGTGCATATGATAGGCGAGGCGGCGATAGCCCGACACGCTCACCCGGTCGGAGATATTGGTACGGAACCATTTGAAGAGGTCCTCGCATGGCGCGCAGGCAGCCATGGCCGCCAGAATGATGCAGCAGGCGGCGCGGCGGCTAGCCAAGGGTATCTCGGAGAACCTCGATGTTGAGGGAGGCCTGCCGGACCAACTCTTCTCGCTTTCGCTTGAGGCCTTCTGCGGCGCGGTCACGGTCTTGGACAAAGTTCTGGAATCCTTCGAAGATGCGCTGGGCGGTGAGGCCCTGCATGGTAAGAGGGGTTGAGAAGCCCAATGAGTTCGCAAAGGCGGTCACTTTTGGGTCATAGGAGATCATGAAGGGCGGCACGCCAACCGTGGCCGCCAGGATTCCGGCGTGGAGCCGCATCGCGATCACCGCCTCCATCCTCATGATTCTTTCCTGAATCTGCTTGGGGTTGGTGAGGCCCTTCAAGTCGGGCACTTTGCCGCCGTGCATGGCGGAAATCTTGTCGATCAGCGGTTGGTCCTCTTCTGCGTCCATGCCGATCATCACCGGCACGTAATTCTTTTGGTACATCAGCTTGGCGAGCTCGCCGAACTCCTGGATGACCGTGCGGTTTTTGTCCTTGCCCCAGGGCCGGATAGAGATTCCGACAGTCTTCATTCCGCCCACGCCGAAGTTCTGACTCTGCTCCCTCATCTCCGGTTCGGGCAGAAGGAATGCCATATCAGCCGCGACTTTCGGGATGTGCTTGACGCCGATGGCTTTGAGCGTGGCCAGGCTGCCGGGATCGCGCACAACCAACGCATCGGCGGCATTGAAGGCGGCGGCGGCCCATTTCTTGCCAAACAAGGTGTTGAGCGGCCCGACACCCTGACCGAGCATGATGACTTTCTTGCCCGACTTCTTGGCCATCTTGACGAGGTTGGAGTAGTAGGCGACGCTCTTGACGCTCGTGACATCCTGGAAGATGCTGCCGCCGGGAAAAACCAGGGCATCGACTTCCTCCAAAGCGGCGGCAACCGCCTTCATGTCCCTGCGGGGGATGCCGCGCACGCCCACGTTGCGCATCATGCGTTCGGGGCTGCCGGAGAGGGCGGTGAGCTCGACCTGCTCATTCTTGAGGCCTTCGGTGAAGCCGAGGAGAATGGCGTCATCCCCGAGATTCCCGCATCCGAAATAGCCGGCTGCAAGCAGGCGCGCCTTCATACTGTCTCTAGCCCTCGTTCCCTTCTGGCCAGAGCCGTGTAACCCGCCCAGATGATCAGGGCAATTATACCGCCCAAGATGAGACCGATCACGATTCTGGCGAGGCTTAACTCAATCGGAATATGAA
>JAEYWW010000106.1 GCA_023428805.1 Armatimonadota bacterium
CCGCCAAGGCTCCCCAATCGCGCAAGCGGCCCAAAAACAACCTCAAAACAGGCTGATATTTAAAAACCAGTCGGGTCTTTGAATGATAAAAGACCCGACTCTTTTTTTGCCAATCGCACCCTCCTCAAAGGTGGTGTAGTCTTGAAACATTGGTGGTTTTTCCGCCGAGAATCTGCTTCAAAGGAGAAATTTTTTTAGCTCTATGTTGATCTCCACACTTCTGACGATGACTGTCCTGCAGCCATCCACAGTCGAGGCAAGACTGCTTCGATTCCCCAACATCCACGGCGACAAGGTGGTTTTCACCTACGCCTCCGATCTCTGGGTCTGCGACATCAAAGATGGCAAGGCTCAGCGGTTGACGAGTCATCCGGGAGTTGAGTCTCGTGCGCGATTCTCCCCCGACGGAAAGTCCATCGCGTTCACGGGACAGTACGACGGCACTCCCAGCGTCTACATCATGCCCGCCGAAGGCGGCGAGCCCAAGCGCCTCACCTACTCCTCCACCGGCGATGCGGTCATTGGCTGGACCCGCGATGGAAAGGTGGCTTACAAGAGCATGGCGGAATCGGCGTTCGGCCAGGCGACGCTTTTCACGGTTGATCCCAAGGGCGGACTTCCTGTATCCACGAAGCTGAAGGAGATCAGCGATGGCTCATTCTCCCCCGATGGTCAGACGGTCGCGCTGAACCGCAACAATTCGCACCAGTACAACTGGCGCATGTACCGAGGCGGAACTCAGGGGCGCATCGGCCTGTTCAACCTGAACACGGGCGACTATTCCGAGCTTCCGGCGCAGCGTGAGAACAGCTACTTCCCGATGTGGGTGGGCGACCAGATCTTCTTCATCAGTGACCGCGCCAACAACAACATCAACCTGTTCTCCTACGACACCAAGAGCAAGCGAACTGAACAGATGACTCGGCTGACCGACGGAGACATCCGCTGGCCGAGCACTGATGGCCGCTCGATTGTCTGGGAGCGCAACGGTCAAGTTCAAATCTACAACATTGCAACCAAGGCCATCGAAGCTTTCACGCCGACCGTGACAAGCGACCAGGTCGCGATGCGGCCCCGGTTCCGCAGCTTCGCCAATTCCGTCTCCAACTTCGGAGTTTCTCCGAGCGGCAAGAGGCTCGCGGTCGAAGCCCGGGGCGACATCTACTCGCTGCCGGCATCCAACGGCGAAACCCGCAATCTGACCAACTCCTCCAAATCACGCGAGAGCAATCCGAGCTGGTCTCCAGATGGCGAAACCATCGCCTTCATGAGCGACTCGACCGGCGAAAACGCCATCCACCTCATCCCGCAGATGGGCGGCGAGGAGAAGGTGCTGAAGACCACGGGCGTCATCCAGGGATTCGGCTGGTCGCCAACCGGCAAGCACATCTCCTACCAGACGAACGACGGAAAGCTGATCATCATTGATGTCGCCAGCGGCTCGTCCACGCAGGTCGTCCAAAACGTTCAGCCCGGCAACTACGCATGGGCTCCGGATGACAGTTGGATCGCCTACACAGGCATTCAGGGCAACCTCTTCTCAGCGGTCTACATGTACAACCTGGCCGAGAAGAAGTCGACGATGGTCGTCGATTCGCTCTATGACACAGGATCGCTCGACTTCGATGTCACCGGCAAATATCTCTACTTCGTCTCCGCGCGGTCCATCGGCGTGAACATGGACGTGTTCCAGGGCGGCGGATTGTTCCAATCGGATGTCCAGCGCGTGTACTTCGTGCCGCTCGCCAAGGACACTCCAAACCCGCTCACTCCTCCCGAGGATGAGGAACCGGGCAAGACCCAGCAGCAGGGCGGTCAGCCGCAGCAGGGCGGAGCAACCAAGGTGGATCTGGAGGGCTTTTCCCAGCGGGTCATGCCGCTTCCGTGGGGACCGGGCAGCTATCCGTTCGTCGTCGGACAAGCCAATGGAGTGCTGACATACAGCAATGGCAGCCTGGTCAAGTTCGACTTCGCTTCCAAGCAGTCTGTGCCCATCATTCAGGGCGCGACCGGCTTCTCCTTCACCCCCGGCAACACCAAGATGGCCTACCGTGCGGGCAACACCCTTGGCATCGTTGATGTGCGACCTGGGCTCCAAGCGGGCATGGGCGCCGTCAACACCAGCGAAGTGAACGCTGTGTGGGACCCGAGAGCGGAGTACACGCAGATGTTCTGGGAAGTCTGGAGATACCAGCGCGACAACTTTTATGACCCCAACATGCTGGGCGTGGACTGGAAGGCAGTCGGCGACAAGTACGCCAAGATGCTGCCCTATGTCGGCGACCGCTCCGACCTCAACTACATCTTCGGCATGATGATCGGCGAACTCGGCACGGGTCACGCCTACGTCTCCGGCGGCGAAACCAACCCAGTTTCGGGCGCTCCGGTCGGGCTTCTCGGCGCGGACTATGAAATCGCCGATGGCAAGGTCCGATTCAAGAAGGTCTATAAGGGCTTCAACTTCTCAGAATCGACCCAGGCTCCTCTCGGTGCTCCAGGCGTGGACGTGAATGCAGGCGACTACCTCATCGCCATCGACGGAAAGCCCGTTGATGGTGAGAATCCGGTTGGTTCCCACCTGTTGAACAAGGTGAACAAGCTGACCCGCATCACCGTCTCCCGCTCCGCCAGCGGCTCCGGCTCGCGCACCTACACGGTTCGACCGGTGGGCAGCGAGGGCGAAATCCGCTACGAAACATGGGTTGACGAGAGGCGCGCGCTTGTCAATGAGTGGTCTGGCGGCAAGATCGGCTACATGCATGTGCCCGACACCAATGTGAACGGCATCATCAACTTCGTCAAGGGCTTCTACAGTCAAAGCGGCAAGGAGGCGTGGGTCATTGATGAGCGGTTCAACGGAGGCGGATGGATCCCAACCTTCTTCACCGAAGCCTTGGCCCGCCAGTACGACACCGCGCTCAAGGCCCGTTACGGCCCGATCGTCGGCTTCCCGACTCAGAGCCTCAGCGGACCGAAGGCGATGCTGATCAATGAGTATGCGGGCTCCGGAGGAGACATGTTCCCCTGGCTGTTCAAGAACAGCAAGCTCGGGCCGCTGGTCGGCACCCGAACCTGGGGTGGCCTGGTTGGAATCCAGGGCGGAATCGGCCTGGTTGATGGCGGAAACGTCACATCACCGGCATTCGGCATCTTTGACGTCGAACGCCGCCAGTGGATCGCCGAGAATACGGGCGTCGATCCCGACATCAAGGTTGACAACGATCCCGGCGTTCTGGCCCGCGGCACAGACGAGCAGTTGAAGAAGGCGGTTGAGTACCTCATGGCTGAAATCAAGGCCGGACGAGGCGCCAAGCCCATCGTCAGCCCCAACTTCCCCAAGTTCGGCGGCGGCAAGTAAGACTGCCTCCGGAAAGGAAGCATCCCTCCCGCATTGCGCGGGAGGGATGTTTTGTTATTTCAGTTCCTGAGGGCTCAGATAAAACTCCCTCTCCCCCCGGGGGAGAGGCCAGGTGAGGGGGACATCAGCCTTCAGTCCATTTGGTTTTCTCATTCGGACTGAAGGCTGTATTGTTGAGCACCCTCACCCAACCCTCTCCCTGATAGGGTGAGGGCTTTTGCAAATATTCGCAAACAGAATCCGCCTAATGGCACTCTTGTATGAGGCAATGGCAGCTATTGCCAAAACAAAGAGTGCCATTGCCGCGTGTCAGAGTGCCATTGCCCGGAATCAGAGTGCCATTGGCGAGAGTCAGAATGCCATTGCCGGGAATCAGAGCGAGATTGGCGAGAGTCAGAGTGCCATTGCCCGGAATCAGAGCGAGATTGGCGAAAGTCAGAGTGCCATTGCCGTGAATCAGAGGCACAACGGGAAAGCTGAGGATCACAATGGACCCGCCTCCACAAGAAAAGAAAAAACTCCCTCTCCCTACGGTGGAGAGAAGGTGAGGGGATGACAGCCTTCAGCCGACTTGGAAAAACATTCGGACTGAAGCGCAATCTGGAAGCACCCCCTGGAAGGCGAGGGCTCAGATGGAGGGCGCTTGCAACCTGACGAACAGACTCCCGAGTTCTTCGAGCGGATGGAGCGCGAGGCATCGGAGGAGCGAGGACAAAACCGGCGCGCGATCATCTTTTTGGCGGTCGCAATCGCCCTCGGCCTTGCCCTGCGTTGGTGGCGTCTGTCCGTCGTGGACACTCAGCCCGTCACCGACTTTTCCTGGTATTTCGCCCGCGCAAAAGAGCTCGCCGCAGGGCAGGGATATGTCGAACACGGCAAACCAACCGCCTATTGGCCGGTGGGCTGGCCAGGGTTTCTCGGGCTTCTCTTCAAGGTCTTCGGGGCGTCAGTTTGGGTTGGGAAAATCGCCAATACTCTGCTCAGTCTCGCCGCGATTCCCCTGACTTTTGCGCTTGGGCATAGGCTCTTTCATAGCCGCACGACTGGCCTCATCGGCGCATTCTTCATGGCGGTCAATCCCGCTTTTGTCGCCTATTCCGGAATCCTCGCCTCCGAACCCCTCTTCACCACCCTCACCCTCGCGGGGATGCTGCTGCTGATCAAAGGCGAGGACAAGGCAGGTGGGTGGTTTTGGGGCGGAGCGCTGTTCGGTTTGGCGGTGCTCGTTCGTCCCCAAGCGGCGGTTCTTCCCGCTTTGATCCTCGTCGCCCACTGGCTCTGGGACAGCCGCTGGAAGCGGGAATTCCCGTTCTGGCGCGCGATTTGGACGTCCCATGCGGCGATGATCTGCGTCCTGCTCCCCTGGCTGATCCGCTGCTATATCGTCTTCGGCTCGCTCGTTTTTGTCAGCACCAACGGCGGCGACAACCTGCTGATCGGAGCGCATCCCAGCGCCAACGGACGCTATGCGAACCCCTGGACGCAATGCGGCCTCACCCGCGCGCCCAACACTCCCGAACTGCAATGGGAGAAGAAGGCCAGAGGCACCGCGATCTTCTGGATCAAGCAGAACCCCGGGCGCTGGCTCGCGCTTGCGCCCGCCAAATTGAATGAAGCCTTCATCGGCGGAACCGACATCGCCTATTGGAGCTTCCAGAAGGAATTCGACCGCCTCCGGGCCCCCGGCACAGGCGACGACAAACCTCTCTACAAGCAATTTCAACTGATTGGAAACCAGTACAAGCTGCTTCTGCTCGCCCTGTTCGGAGTCGGATTGGCGGCAACGTTGATGGCGCGGTTCTCGAAGCGCGAACGGCCCGCATTGCCCATCTCACCTCTCTTCGTGATCGCCGCTTCCGCGCTCGTCGTGGTTGTGTTCTTCGGCAACTCCCGGTTCGTCATGCCCATCGCCCCTCTCATGGGGCTGTATGCGGCGCACGGGTTTGTCTCCCTGAAGCTGATGCTTCAGGGAATGGTCGCGCCCGCCAAAGGCGAGCTCACGGCTTGAATGCGGCAAGTTCGGCGGGCGTCTGCGGAACTTTGATCTCGCCCGACTTGATCTTGCCTTCCACATCAGCCAGCTTGTCGAGATTGGTCTGTCCGATCTTATCTTTGGTGAATCGAAGTTCGGAAACGCCCACTCCGCCTGATTTCAGGTCGTAGACCTGCGCGCCGGAGGTGAACTTGCCGTCCTGCAGGTCCTTGATCGTCTGGTAGACCGACTCGTCCACCTTCTTGATCATCGAGGTGAGCACGAAACCTTCGGCCAAGTGATCCTGGTCGCTGTCCACGCCGATCGCCCAGAGCTTCTTCTCCCGTGCGGCGTCGATCACGCCCTTCCCCGCTCGTCCGGCGGCATGATAAACGATGTCGGCTCCGCCCGCAAAGAGCGCGTTGGCGGCGACCTTCGCCTGGTCCACATTGTCCCAGCTTCCGGTGTACTTGGCGGGAAGAAGAACGACGTTGGCGTTCGCCATCTTGGCCCCCGCGGCATAGCCCACTTCGAACTTCTTGATGAGATCGAGCTCCTGCCCTCCGACGAATCCAATCTTGTTGGTCTTTGTCATGAGCCCGGCGAGATAGCCGACCAGGAAGCTTCCCTCATGTTCGGCAAAGAGAAGTGATCGAACGTTCTCGGCCTTGCTCGGCGCATCAACAATCGCAAACTTGGTGTCGGGATATTCCGGGGCGACCTGATTCAATGCTGTCTCCATATTGATGCCCACGGCAACCACCAGATTGCAGCCCTGGTCGGCCATGGTCCGCAGGTTGTTGGCGTAGTCCTTCTCGCTCCGGCTTTCGATGGGCACCGCTTCGGCCCCGAGATCCTTTTGAGCCTTCTCAATCCCCCGCCAAGCGCTGTCGTTGAATGAGGCGTCGCCGCGCCCGCCGGTGTCGAATACGATCCCGACTTTCAGCTTCTTCTCAGATGTTGTCGAACCAGATGCCGAGCCGGTCGTTGACGTGGAGGACGATGCTCCCCCGTTGCAGCCCGCCAAGATTCCCAGCGAGAGTGCGGCAAGTCCCAGTACGATCCAGTGCTTCATAAGGCTGTCCCTAACCCGAAGGTACAATAGGCCGATTATGACGCGAGGTTCCCTTGCGTCTTCCCCCAGGTGAGTCCAATTTTGATCACATGCAATTTGACCAAGCCGGAGACCACGTTCGACCAGATTCGAAAGTCTCATCCCAAGCTCCAGCCAACGGACGCCGCCCTCATCGCCACCGCGCTCGTGGAAGCCGGTCGTCGGGCCGCCGTTGATTATGATGGGACCGTCTACGAGTGGACGGAAGAGAACCACGGCAAGCTGACCAAAGCGGTCGTCGCCGAAGTCATCCAGATCAGCCTCTCCCAGGAGCAGGTCAAGAAGCCTGCGAAGAGCGCCAAGGCTCCCGAAGAGGAGCCCGCAATGATCACGATCAACCTGCGCGCTTCCCAGTTCGCAGGCGAATCCGTCCTCGGCAATCGCAACGATCTCAAGACGCTTCTGAGCGACCTCTTGACCGAAGGCGTTGAGTACCTTTACTCGCCGACCGACATCGGATGGCAGTGGGCGCTTGAGCGAGCCAATTGGTCCTCGCTCGCCGGACAGGACCTCGGACGACGCCTGCGCTTCGGCATCGAGTTCGCCGACAACAGCCTCGCCGTGGAGCTCGGCCCCGGCGGCAAGAAGAAGGCTCCCAAGAAGAAGTAAGCCTCCAGGCTGAAGTTCAAGTGCGCGTGT
>JAEYWW010000128.1 GCA_023428805.1 Armatimonadota bacterium
GTCGCGATTCATGGAGTATTCGGGCGCAGACGAAATCCAATGGCCAGACGGCATTACGATAGAGTAACCAGGACCCCGGCCACGATCAGCACGATGCCGATGCCCAGCTTCCACGTGATCTGCTCTCCCAGAACCAGCGCGCCCAAAGCCACCGCAATGACAAAGCTGAGCTTGTCGATGGGAGCAACCTGGCTCACCGGTCCGCCCTGCAGGGCTTTGAAGTAGCAGAACCACGACGCTCCCGTAGCCACGGCTGATCCTCCCAGCAGCCACCACGCCCTCTGATCGATCTTCTCGAAGTCGAATTCCCGTCCAAAAGCCGCCATGCCGAGGGCGATGATGAGGATGAAGAAGACCCTGATGCTCAGAGCGAGCGACGTTGGAACATCCTCCACTCCCTTCTTGGACAGGATCGCGACGAACCCGGCAAAGACGGCGGAAAGCAGAGCCCAAAAACGAAAATCCATGCCTGCATCTTACAAGCATGGATTTTCGCTTTGCACCCGGGATGACCGGCTGCGGGTCAGGGCTGTCTCAGCAGCAGTCGCACTTGTCGCAGCCCTCAGGGCAGTTGCATTCGCCATCCTTGCAGCAAGGACAGGATTTGGTTTCTTCGCTCATGGTTTTCCTCCTTTCTCAAATTTGGTTTACTACGAAATCGTGGTGAGCTGCGGCTGGCAGCAGCCGGTGGGATTCAGGAAGTCGCGGATCGGCTCCAGTCCGGCGGGTTTGACCCGGGCGAAGACTTCGCGGCCCTGTTTCTCGGTTTCGATCAATCCCGCGGCCCGCAGGATGTTCAGGTGGTGGGTCAGCGTGCTCGGCGCGCAGGGAACAACGCACCGGACATCGCAGGAGCAGATCGCGTCCGGCTGCCCGCCATCACATTCGCCCGTCTGCTCGTCGTACTTGGCCTGCCCGCCGCATCCCCGGATGCACTCGAACACGGCCAGACGTGTCGGATCGCTCAGTGCGGCAAAGATCGGTGCCAGGTCGGTCATGCTCTGGATTATACTTCGATATTCGTCGAATATTCGATGAATATCGAAAAATACTTGGGAAACGTCTTTCACTCTGAACGCGTCTTTGAAATAAGTGAGTAAGGTGTCCCTGAAAGGAAAAGTAGACAAGGATGGGCGCTTGATTGTTGTTCTTCCCGAGAAGTTGCCGGTGGACTCTTCCGTGAATGTCGTCGTCGAAATGCCTTCTTCCGAATCCGATCATGCCCGCCTGCTGGACGCTCTTGACAAGACCTTTGGAGCAATCCCTGATTTGAACCGCCCCAGTCAAGGGGAGTGGCGGATGGCTGATTTCGATTGACTCATATCCTTGACACAGATGTTGTTATAAACCATCTTCGGGGTGCTTTCAATCTTTTTCAGAGATCATCTGATAGCTCCCTGCTTTGTTGTATTTCGGCAATCACTGTTCATGAACTACGCTTTGGAGCGGCCAAGTCAAAGAGACAGGATGCTCACCTCTCTGTAGACCTTGTATTGGCAAATCTTCCCGTGATTCCATTGGATGTGATGATCGCTGAAATCTCTGCTCAAATTAGATTGGACCTGGAAAGGAGAGGCGAAATGATCGGAGTGATGGACATTCTCATTGCTGCTACCGCGCTCAGTCAGAATTTGATACTCGTGACTGGCAATACTCGTGAGTTCTCGCGGGTGCACAATCTGCACTTGGAAGATTGGCGATGATCCGGTGGAAAACTTTATCAATTTGAACCTCCCCGAACCCGACCCAGGGCGTCTTGAACCATGCTTCCGGCGGACGCGTCGGGAATGTTGAACTGAGATGAAGCTGAAAAAGGTCCGAATCTTTGGCTTCAAAACCTTTGCGGACAAGACGGAGCTGGAGCTCGACGGCAATGTGATCGCCGTCGTCGGGCCGAATGGTTGCGGCAAGTCCAACATTGTGGACTCCATCCTCTGGGGCCTCGGGGAGACGAGCCCCAAGAACCTCCGCGCGGGAGCCAGCCAGGAGGTCATCTTCTCCGGTTCCGCGCGCCGCAAGCCGCTCGGCTACTCCGAAGTCACGCTCTATTTCGACAACGAGGACGGTTCGCTCCCCATCGACGCCCCCGAGGTCGCGATCACCCGCCGCTTGACCCGCACCGGCGACAGCATCTATCAGATCAACCGGCGAAACTGCCGCCTCCGCGACATCGCCGACCTTCTCGCCGACTCCGGGCTCGGGCGTTCGGGCTACGCCATCGTCGGGCAGAGCGACATCGACCAGGCCCTCGCCGCCAATCCGATCCAGCGTCGCGGCTGGATTGACGAGGCCGCGGGCGTTCAGCGGTACCGCAGCCGCCGTGTGGAAGCCCTTCGCCGGCTGGAATCCGCCACCCAGCACCTCGAACGCATCGCCGACATCATGAACGAGATTCAGGCGCAGCGCGAGCCGCTGGAGCTCGAAGCGGAGCAGGCCAAGCGATACAAATCCGCCGTCAACAGCCTCCGCGAAGTGGAGCTAGGACTGCTGGCGAAGGAACTTCACGATGCGGTCAAGGAGCTCGAAGAGGTCGAAAAGCGGGCCAGCGGAGCCGTGGCCCTCGCCCTCAAAGAGACTGAGCGCGCGGAACTGCTCGACGCTGAATCCAAAGCCGCCCTCGCCAAGGCGCATGATCTTGAGACGCGGATCGAACTTCTGCGCGAATATCGCCACAAGGAGCAGTCCCTGCTCGAGCAGGCGAATGCGGCGCACCAGATCGCCGAGAGCAAGCTGGAGAACCTCGATAAACTCGAAAGCCGCATGACCGAAGAGGCCGACGTCGCCGAAGAGCGCATGGCCCACGCCAAGACCGACTTCGAGGAGGCGCGATCCATCGAAGTCAAGGAGAAAGAGGCGCTCCATGCGCTTCGGTCCAGCCTCAGTGAAGCCGACAGCGAGGCGAAGCGGCTGTCCGAAGAGCTGAGCAAGGCGGAGCAGGAGCTTCGCAAAGCCCGCGACCTGATCGAGCAGCAGCAGCGGTTCGAGGTCGAAGTCGCGCACCGAAAGGAGAGATCGGAGCACGTCAAGCTGGAACTGGAGGGCGTTCGGGAGTCTATCCCGGCGCTGCAGGAAGGGGTGAAGGAGGCTCAGGGGGCCTTCGACGAGCAGGAGAACCTGGTCGCCGAAGCACGCCGGGCGATCTCCGAATCCCGCCGGGAACTACAGCAGATGCAGACCGACCGCGAGCAGTCGGCCAGCCGCACCCGCAAACTCCTGGCCGAAATCGCCGCGCTGGAAGGGCGAAGGCGGGGCATCGAGGCGACCATCGACGCGCACGAGGGGCTGACTCAGGGCGCGCGGGCCGTCATGCTCGCGATTGAGCAGGGGCTGCTGACAGGCGATTACATTCCGGTCGGCGAGGCGATTGATGTCGAGCCCGACCTGGCCCAGGCCATCGAAACTGCGCTCGGCGGAGCCGCCAACGACCTGATCGTCCCCGACGAGGGTCATGCCAAGCGGGCGATTGAGCTGCTCCGAGCAAACCGCCTGGGCCGCGCGACCTTCCAGCCGCTGACCCTCATGCGCCCGCAGTACGGCAATGACGACCTGCACCGGGTGTTGCGTGAAAAGGGAGTGGTGGGGCTCGCCAGCGAACTGGTGAGCTGCGACAAGGCGCATCGCCCGGTGATCGACTCGCTTCTGGGTCGGGTTGTCATCACCGAGACCCTTGATGACGCGCTTCGCCTCGCCAAGACCCGAGGATGGAGCCGCATGGTCACGATGGATGGGGAAGTCATCCACAGCAGCGGCGCGGTCTCGGGCGGCGCGTCGAAGTCGCAGACCAGCGGCATGGTCCAGCGG
>JAEYWW010000167.1 GCA_023428805.1 Armatimonadota bacterium
AACCGGAACTTCAAATATGCCAATCCCCAACCCGCGACGGGTGTTGAGTTTGAAGATCAGTTGGTCGAAAAGGTACTCCTTGTCGCCAATCTTCAATTTGGCGTTTCGCGCCTTCACTTCGTAGGTGAGAACACGAAGCTGAAGGTCGGATGCACGAATTTCGATGTCTCGATAAGAGACGACGACCTCATCGCCATCACCTGTGCCCGTCGCTTCAATGATGCGGTCATCGACCGAATAGACAAGCTTCTTTGGAGCCGTGACCTCGATGAAATCCCGGGCGGAGTCAAGAACAGCTCTGTCGGTCACAAATTCGAATTCGACATTGGACGCGGCGTTGTAGCGCAGAACGCTCGCTCGAATTCTCGCGACTCCCGGAATGCTGGAGGCGAGCAGGGTTGCACGCGCATAGCCGTTTTCCGTGGTGACGACATTTTCGCGGAAGGTGCCCAGGGTGCTGTCGAAGACCACTTGGGTGCCGTTCGGAACGAGTGCTCCATGCCGATCGCGAATGACGGCGGTGATGGTGATGGGTGTGCGCCCGTCGGCGACGCCGATGCTGGGAAAGGCGCTCAGTTCGATCGTTCCGTCCTGAGCATGGGCGATAGAGGCGGCCGCCAGTGCCACAACTCCGATTGCCAGCTTATACTTGCCCATCACTCTCAAAATTCTCCTAGTAAGGGTAGGACGGCTGCCGTCTTCTCAAAAGAGCGGCAGCCGTTCTCCTACTCGTTGTTCCGCGTTGTCAGCGGATGACGTTGATCGGGACGATCCTGCGAACACGCTCGCCGGACGGCGTCTCCGCAAGGATTTCAACTCGGTAGGTGCCCGGGGCAACGGCGCGGTTGGCGCTGTCGCGGAGCATCCAGGTCACGGAGTTGGAACCAGCGGATTCTGATCGGCCGCGGCTCAGAGTGAACACTTCCTTGCCCGTACCCGAGAGGATTCGGACGGTCACCATCGCATCTGCGGAGAGAGCGTAGGTGATGTTCACCGGAGAGCTTCCGGCCTTGCCGGTCGGCGTCACAAGGACGTCGCCGATGACCGGGCGGGTCGAGCCGCCGACTTCCATCGTCAGCTTGAGTTCGCGGGTCGAGGCTTCGCTTGCCGTGAAGGTGTAGCCAGAGGCAGCGCGGAGGTCCTTGCTGACGCCAGCCGCTTCGTCCACGAGGCGGAAGCGAACGTTCTTCGGCAGAGTTCCGATGTTCGGCCAGGTGACTGTCACATCGCCGGCCTTTTCACTGCGGACGGAGACCGTCCACTCTTTGCGGCCTGCCCGATCGATCAGGGACTGCGCCATCCGGGTCGGCTGACCCTTCACGGTGTCCACAATCGCAAGCTCAACTTCGCCGCCCTGCGGAGGCATCGGAGGCTTGACGAGCGAGTTCTGCTCGGCCTTCTTTCGGTCGGAGGCGACACCAACGTAGTTGGAGGCATCGACTGCGTTCGCGCTGCGGGCGGAGAGCTGGAGTCGCCAGTTCTTGTCCGTCTGCGTCCAAGCGGCAGGATCATTCTGAACTGAGCGGCCCGAATTTGCCATGCCGGGCTGATAGACCGGAGGCCAGCTGATGCGGAGCGCCTTGAAGGTGTTCACGTAGATCCAGTAACCCTGGTGGGGCATCAGCTTGTCCGTGATCGCCGAGGTGTACTTGTAGCTGTTCGTCGAACTGTCCCAATAGGCGAGGGCAGAGTTGACAAAGCCATTGTTGATGAGTTCAACCCAAGTCAGCGGCACTTCCGGATCATCCTCAGCAACAGCGAGGAGATCGGAAAGCTGCAGGGGATAGCTGTAGGGGTTGCTGATCATGTTCCAGCCGCTCTTGAGCGTGGTGATCAGTCCTCCAGAGCCTGCATCCTGCGGGTTCGATGCGCCAGCAAGATCAATGAGGCCTTCATCGTTGGCGGCGACCAGCCAATAGCCTTCGCCGCGGACCGGAGTCGCAACCGGAGTGTAGCTCAGAGTCTCCGGATCCCAGCGGAACGCCACGTAATCGAGCGTGTTCTGGAGGCCGAGGATGACGTTGAGCGACGTGTCGCTGAACTGGTACGGAAGACCGACCATGTTCGCGCCCGCCGGAACGCGGAGGCGCGGCGTGGATGCAACCATCACATCTGTGGTGATCGTCTTGGCCGGGCCGGGAGTCGGTTCACAGGTGACTGAGATCGGAAGCGTGCCGAAGACGGTTCCGTCTGCCTGGACGCGCCATTCCACAAAGGCGAGCGCGTTGGGGGCAACCGCATTGACCGTCTTCACCTGCGCCTCATTCGGCATGAGGCTCATGCCAGTCGGCAGATTGATTGTAAAGCGCACATCGCTCAAGGCGATTTCGCGATCCAATTGCGCGTACTGATTGTCCAGATAGACGCGAACCGTCATCGGGTTGGGCGTCAGTCCATCCGTTCCCGAGGCAACTGAACTCAGCGTGCGCGGGGCATCCAAGATCAGGCTGTACGGATCGAGATAGCTCGCCGTGCTCCATGTCGAGCGGAAGTACTGAACGATCTCCCGCGACTGGCCAGGAGCAACAGATTCCACCGGAATGCGCTGAATGAACGAAGTGTTCGCCAGAAGCAGGTCGGCTTCCTCGGCAATTCCGGTAGCGTCGCCTGCAACATGGAATCGCAGGTTGTTGTCCAAGATCAGAGCTTCAACTGGACCAGCGTGGTTGCCGATCATCAGAAGGTCAACCTGGCTGGCGTCCTTGGTTGCTTCGTTGGCCGTGTTTTGGATGCGAAGACCATAGGCCTCCGTCTGTCCGAACATGAAGTCAACGTAGTCAGGGAACTTCGGATTGTTGATGTCGTATCGGCGTTCGTTGCGCGCGGGCAGAGTGGTCGGAAGATAGACAAATCCGGTTCGCCTGTCCGGGGTGAATTTGACATTCCCGCTGATCGTTCCAAGCGTGGAGTGCGCCTGATTGGCGTTGTTTGCCTGCGAATCTACGATGCCATTGCTCGTCCTCATTCCCGTCCAGGCCGCGAAGGCGAGGCCCAGGGGCTGGGGTTCATCGAGCAGGTTCGTCAAAGTCCACTGGAAGCGGACTGCATCGCCAATGCTGCGCATGATGAGGACCACTTGAACGTCCCCATCGCTCCAGCCGGATTGGATGTACCGGTTGCTGGCGCCGACAAACGCGACACTGAGCCCGCCATCTCCGTAGACTTCGGAATTGCCGCCCGTATTGTCATCCTTGAGAATTTTGGCAAAGCAGAGATCGCCAATGGGATTGCGGGGGGCGCCTGTGGTCAGGGCGAGAAGGTCGTCGAAATTCGATTGGACTGAACCCGTCGGCCCGGACATGAAGGCAAAACGTCCAGACGCATCCATCTGCTTGGCGTTGTAGCAGAAATGCGGAGTGCCTCCCCCGAATGTCGCGGTTCCTGAGACACCCAGCGACACGCTGAAAAGAAGGTTGCCAATTTGCTGAATACCGTAGTCCGTTGACTCCGGCATCATATCGTCCGGATCGTAACATTCGCCGGACCACCCAACTTGGGCCCGTGCGCCACCACCCAACGCTGTCACAGCCGCCAGTGCGGCAAGATACTTCAAATGATTCATGACTTAACTGTCGGCTCCTCTGCTTGGGGTGAGTGCGGCCTGAAATTCAGCCCGCACTCGACTGCCTCATCGGCTCAGCGGCTCTCCTCGAATGAGGGGGGAACGATGTTCCGTCGGATTCTGCGGACAGAGCTGAAGATATAGCGATCTCCAGAGCTGTCTGCCACCGGGCCGGGATTGTCTTCGATGTTCCGTGCGCCGATCCTCCAGTAGAGGAACTGGCTCGTCGGGAACATTGTCGAGATGTCAACCGTCTCCGGCGTGC
>JAEYWW010000177.1 GCA_023428805.1 Armatimonadota bacterium
GCGCTGGAACCGAGAGCAGCACGCCTTGGGATCACTCTGCCGTGATTTCAGGATAACATCACATCATGTCCATCAATGGTCGCGCCGCGATTCTGGAAGTGCCCGGTGAACCCGCCGTCATCCGCGACATTCTGATCGAATCTCCCGGCCCGAACGAAGTATTGGTCCGGATTGTCGCCAGCGGCGTGTGCCACACCGATCTCACAGTCAAGAATCTTAACGGAAACGGGATGAAATTCCCAATTGTTCTCGGTCATGAGGGTGCGGGGATCGTCGAGGAAGTCGGCCCGGGCGTGCCCCATCTCAAGCCCGGCGACCCTGTCGTGATCGCCTATCGCGCTCCGTGCGAGCAGTGTCCCGCCTGTCTGCGCGGTGATCCGCGCCACTGCTACATGGCGCTCCGTCCGCAGCCACGAATCCGACGCGCCCGCGATGGCGAATACTGCTCCCAGGTTCTACGATGCGGCACCTTTGCGACCCACACCGTCGTCCACGCCAAAGCCGCGATCAAGATGCCGGAGCAGATGCCGCTCGACCGCGCCTGCCTGATCGCCTGCGGTGTGATCACCGGCGTCGGAGCGGCCATGAACACGACGCCGGTTTTCGCTGGCTCAAGGGTTGCAGTGATCGGATGCGGAGGGGTCGGATTGAGCGTGATTCAAGGCGCGAAGCTGATGCACGCCCGCCAGATCATCGCGGTGGACGTGAACCCGACCAAGCTCGCATGGGCGAAGAACTTCGGCGCCACCCACACGGTCAACGCCCGCGAAGTGGACCCGGTCCAGGAAGTCCGCCGCATCACCGACGATGGCTGGGACGGTGGTGTGGAGTTCTCCTTTGAGGCGACGGGAATCCCCGCCTGCACCGAGCAGGCGATCCGAATGCTCAGCTACGGCGGCCGCGCCACCACCATCGGTTTCCCCGCCGAAACCGATTCGGTGAACCTGAATCTGGGAGATATGGCGACCGGAGTCTATTGGAACAAGGCGGGGCTCAACGTCTGCCACTGCGGCGACGCCCTCCCCTCTGTGGACTTCCCCCTCATGGCCCAGCTCTACCTCGACGGCCAGCTCGCCCTCGACGAAATGATCACCCGGAGGATCAATCTGGAAGATGTGGAGGACGCATTCCACGAGATGGAGACCGGCGACGTGATCCGCTCAGTGATCATGTTCTAAGTGCGGTGCCAACTGTGGGGATTCTGCTCACTTGATGTCAGAAGAACGAGGGCTGTGCTCTTTTCGCCAGACGATCAGTTTGTGGATGGCGGCAATCACGTCATCAGGCATCTCTTCTAACTGCGGAGGGAGGTCTTCCGGGTTCAGATAGTAGGTTTCCAGTGTTGTGTACTCTTCCGCAGTGAGAGCGTCGAAAGGGTTCTCCATCGTGGAGAAGAGCGTCTGACCGATCAGATCGAGAGATGGGTGCTCGATTTCGTCATGCAACGGGAGGAGATTGTTGGCATTGTCCTTCGAACGGAGATAGTCCCTCCGGCGGCTTTCGACCCGCTGAGCAACATAACCTGTCGGCTTCCATCTGCCGTCTTCGGTGGGCTCAGTCAAGACTATTCCCCTGTTAGTCTCATCGCGCTTCAATTCTTCGTAAATCCTGGCCACCCTATCTTCCAAATCTTTTTGACGGCAGAGCCTTTGGATCGCGGCAAGCAGTGCCTTGTCCTGCGGCGTTTCGCACACAATGTCGGTGAGTTCCTTGGTTGAAGCTGAGCGTGGTCTGTACCTTTCAGTTCTGGCTTTGCGAACTTCGTCGAAAACGTATGCGGTCGCACACCATACGCCATCAATCTCTTTCATGAGGTCAATCCCCTCTTTGGCAGAACGCTCTTTCAAACGGATATAGAGCTTCTCAGATTCCCTCAAATCTGCAGGGCTGTCCCCATCGCTCACATAGTCGTGGAGGGCTTGATCGTGCGGGGATAGGTTGTCCATGCTGTCCTCCTAAAATACCGGATCATGTGCCGCGCCGTAAACGACGAGACGGCGCACATCCCGGCGCAATGCATTATTGGCGCGGGCAAAATGCTCGCGCGTCGAGCGCAGGGCTTGGGCGGGGGATTCGCCTGACTTGAGGCACTTCAGGAAATAGGGGAGGATTTCCGGCAGAGATTCATTGCCGATCCGCGCCACCGACCCCAGCGAAACGCGGCAGCCTCTGATCCGCAGGCGATATCCCGATGAGTTGGGAGCTTCGATGGCGGAATCATCCAGTTCATCGCCCGCTTCGGTGATGCAGCCCACCAGCCCGATGAAGGGCGGAAGATCGGAGTCGGGGAGGAACTGAACCAGCCGCGCCCATCCGTCGCGGAACAGAAATCGAGGGTGGCCCTCCTTGTGGTCGCCGTGACCAAAAAGCAGAAGGACGGAAGGCGCGGGGCGGGTTTCCCGCAGGATTTCCGGCGTTGCGGACTCCTTGGTGACCACCGATCCCTCCAGGATTTCGGCGCATTCGCGCGCCATCGGCTCATTGTTGGGGAGCGGCTGCGTGGGAGTGCCGGGGCAGGAGATGCAGATCGGTCTGCCTGCCGCAGCTGCGGGGAGGTTCTTCGCCGCCAGGTAGGCGGTCAAGCTCTCGGCGTGGCTGATCGCCTTCTCCGCGAAGCACGGAAACTCGCCGAATTCCACATGCTCCAGCGCCCCGACCGTACAGAGGACGATTTTGTTGAAATGGGGGAACTGGCTTCGCAGCCCGGCGGGCAGGAGAAGATCCTCCAGTCGCGCCACCTGCCGCTGGCGGAGATCGCTGTTGTCCGGCGTGTCTGGTGCGAGATGGATGAAGCTCTGCCATCCTTCGCAGAGGCGGCCGTCTTCTTGCGTGCGGCTTTCAATACCGATCGGGCGATCACCTTCCCGCAGTTCGTACGCTTTTGCCACGCCGCCGCTGGTGGCGAAGAGGCAGCTCCAGTCGTCGCCCGCGAACCATTCGAGAACCAGGGTGTCTCGTGGAACGGGCTGCTGGGTGATCTCATCAAGACTCTTGAGTGCCTCCATCCAAAGTTCTTCGGCGCGGTAGTGAAGGTCCGAATTGAGCGGTGAATCGTGTGCCGCATCTTCGGAGGTCAAGTCCTTCCAGCTTTTTCGGTCGATCTTTCTCACTTCCCGAAGGGTTTGGACCAGTTCGCCGTTCGGGTCGATCATCCGGCTCCAAAGGCTGACCGCGCGGAGGGTCTGCATGGTTTGATGCGCCGCCTCCTGCTCACCCAGCTTCATCAGAAGCTGCAGCGTGAAGGACAGCATCCCCTTGATCTCTCCCGACTCACCAAAGAGATGCTGGTCATCCCCACCTCGCGCCAAATGATCCATCACCGCCCCGAGCACCCCCGAACGAGCCGATTCGATCAAGCCACTGCGTCCAGATTCAAGCAAATTTTGGAAGATGTGATTGAGTGCTCTCTGATTTTCAAGAACAAATAATCCCGCAGACGCCAGTGGGATGGTGTAGCGGAGAGCTTCACCCCACCTTTGTTGATAGATTAAACCATCAATCATCCATCGGATCATGTTGGGGTTATCCGGATCCCGCTTCAGGAGGCTGAGAAGTTCGTAAAGTCGCCCATCGCCGCTAGCCGGGTGGTTGTCGGGGTGCAGGGACAGGGCGAGGCCATACATCATCTGATTGACCATTTCAGGATTATCCGGGCTTCGCTCCAGCAGGCCGCGTAGTTCCGCCAGCCGCTTGTGAATATGTAAGGGGCGGTTGAGGGGAGACACGGAGTAGGCGAGGCCAGCCATCATCTGTTGGATCATCTCCCGATCATCAGGTTTCCTCTGCAAGAGGCCGCGCAATTCATTCAGCTTCCCATCAATGTTCGAGGGGTTGTTGAGGGGATGCATGGACTGGGCGAGGCCAACCATCATCCATATGATCATTTCTGGATAATCTAGAAACTGCTCCAAAAGGCCGCGCAATTCCTGCAGGTGTCCATCGATGTTCGAGGGGTTGTTGTCGGGATACACGGACTGGGCGAGGCCAACCATCATCCAACCGATCATTTCTGGATCATCAGGAATCTGCTCCAAGAGGCCGCGCAATTCATTCAGCTTGCCATCTATGTTCGAGGGGTTGTTGAGGGGATGCAGGGACTGGGCGAGGCCATACATCATCCATCTGATCATTTCTGGACC
>JAEYWW010000232.1 GCA_023428805.1 Armatimonadota bacterium
CATCACCAAGTGGAGATACGAGGGCTGGGTGCAGGTCGCAGACAATCGAGTCTTCACCCGACTGAACAAGCAGGAGCTTGTGTCGAGCGCATGGGTGGACTCCGGAGAGCAGTACGACTACCAGTTCTCGGGCTCAGGTCATCTTCTTTCTGCGACCTTCGCGATGACGCCGCAGTCTGGCCAGACCAACTACAACACGTTCGGCCCGGATTCCCAGGCCCGGGCGGTGTATTCGTACGATGTGGGTGGACGTTCGACTGGAATCGAGTACTTCTGGGACACGCTGGATTCCGGCAGTTATCAAACGGAGCGCATCTGGGCGTGCGACTCAACCTACAACAATCCTCTCTCATTCAAGGATTCGGCGGGCTTCTTCGAGCCCAACAATGCCGGAACCGCCTGGCTGCTTCAGCGGCGGGAAAATTATGCATACGATGATGAAACTGGCAGCTTGAGCGAGGTGGACTACAACTTCGGGGCACTGCAGAATGTGTCTTGGACTTACGATGCGGCTGGCAACCGCGCCTCGGATTCCAGCAACCCCGGGACCTGGAGCTACGACAATCTCAACCGCATCACGGCGTCACCCATGGGAAGCTATACGCATGACTTGGCGGGGAACCGGCTGACCGGTCCGAGCCAGGCGATGGGATGGGACGACCGCAACCGGATGACTTCGTTTGGTGCGAATATTGAGTATCGCTACCGCGCTGATGGAATGAGGGTCAGCAAAGAAAACGATAATGGGAATTCAGTCCGGTCGATGTATGTGGGGCAGGTTCCATTCGAGCAGACTTTCACATCGAATTCAACGGCGACGATGGTTTCAAATGCCGTCGGCCTGAGAGGTGTGGATGCCATTCTTTCCGCGAACGGCGACGCTTATCCAATCTACGACCTGCAGGGCAATCAAAAATGCCTGCTGTTGCGCGATCAAGGCAGCTTTTTGTTGAATGATTGGAGATCGTATGATGCGTGGGGCGCAATCATTGATGGTTCCTATGCTGAATCAGGGAACTACCATTCAGGAATGGGGCAAGTCAGCGATGATGAATCGAACTTTGTCTATATGCGTTCGCGTTATTATGATGCTTCTCTGGGGCGATTTGTCTCTGAGGATACTGCCAGAGATGGTGCGAATTGGTATCAATACTGCAAGAACTCACCTTACAAGTACTTTGACTATACAGGTGAATCGCCTTCTCCATCCCAAGTGTTTTGGATGCTCATCTCCGGAACTTTTGCGATCACTGCGACCGGCGCAGGAGTCATGGGAGGACTCGCGGCGGGCACAGTCATCCTGGCCTGGACATGCGCCATCCTCAGCACGATGGGCCCAGTCGGCCTCCAGCTTGCCTTGTCGATTGAGGTGGGTGTTTCCACTTCAACCGTGACAGGCATTGGGGTCGCGGTCGTCATTCTTATGGCAGGGCTATGCGCCATCGCAGGCGTTCTGGCTTTGTGGGATGACACGTGGGATATGAACTCATACTGGAGCACTGGGTGAGTCCAACCCTCTCTTTAGGAGCAAACCATGGAAATAATGTTTCTCATATTAGCCGTGATATTCAGCACACTCTTCTTAAAGCGAATTAAGAGAGTCATGGAACGTTGCGCCAGTTTTGGCGCCGCCGCCATATTCTGGCTGGGATTTGCATCCTGCACGCTCATCAGAATTGCATTGGTGACAAAGGACGAAATCGTTCTTAAAACTTGCCCAATCTTTGCAGGAATAGTCTTGGTGACTTTCGTTTGGTATTTTATTGACCGAAGGTCGTTTATAAGAGGAGGGCATGATGGGCCTGCTTTTGCCGGTAAAAAGCAGCTTTTCAATCGCTGATGGGCGCCAGTTCACTTTTTAGAGAATTTAGAAATATGATCTTCTAGATTCTCTCAAGTCAGCAACGCATTCAGTAGGGTTCAAAAGACATGAACCCTACTGAATAGCGAGTGTGGCGCCCCAAGCTTATTTCTTTGCGAACTTGGATGGATCGCTGATGAAGGTCGCTTTTTCGGCTTCGTTGCAGAAGCCATAGGTTTTGCCTTCATAGTCGATGGTTTCGGCCACGGTTTCTTCACCATGCACCTGGCCATCGGCGGCGCAGACACAGCAATGCGCTTTGTCGCCCTTCTTGATGGAGCCGAGGTCGTACGCGACTTGGACGGCTGCTGTTTCTGGCTTGTCAGCATTGCTCGTTTGAGGATTTGATTCTGCGGGAGGAGTGCAATTGCATCCCACAGCGATGATCGAGACAGCGAGTGCGGCGAGCGCGAGGATTTTCTTCATTGTGTTTCAGAGTTGGACGTGGCTTATGCTGCTCTCCGTGTGGTGATCAGAAAGTACAGCGCGGGCAGGACGACGAGAGTGAGGGCGGTCGATGTGATCAACCCACCGATCACGACGGTGGCGAGAGGTTTTTGAACCTCTGCCCCGGTGCCATGCGACATGGCCATTGGCAGAAAGCCGATCGCTGCGACGGTGGCGGTCATGAGGACAGGACGCAGACGATGGATGGCCGCATCCTCGACGGCGGGCATCAAATCCATGCCTTGATCGAGGTTGTTGCGGATGGTTTGGACCATCACCATGTCGGCGAGAACGGCAATTCCGGAAAGAGCGATGAAGCCGATGCCCGCGGACATCGAGAATGGCATTCCTCGAAGCCACAGCGCGAGGATGCCGCCCGAGACGGCAAATGGAATTCCGGTGAAGACGCGAAGAGCATCGAACATCCGGCGATAGGTGATGAAGAGGAGCAGAAGGATGACTGCGAAGGTGATCGGCACCACGACGGCCAGTCGGGCTCGGCCAGACCGCAAGTGTTCGTATTGGCCGCTCCATTGAATATGGTAGCCAGGCGGAAGTTTGACGGCGTGCTCCACCTTGGCCTTCACCTCTTCCACATAGCTTCCGAGGTCGCGTCCCCGCACATTGGCCTGAACGACAATTCGCCTCTCGCCGCCTTCGCGGTTGATCTGCACTGGCCCCTCAATAGCGTTGATGTCCGCAAGCTCGCGCAAAGGGATGAATTCGCCTGACTTGCTCTCCACCATCAACCGTCGAACAGCTTCAGCATCTCCGCGCCACGCGTCGGCGTATCTCAGCAGAATATCGAACGAGCGCTCTCCTTCGTAGACGGTGCCGACAACGGAACCTCCAATGGCAGTCTGGATGACATCCTGAACTTCGGAGACCGCGACCCCGTACCGAGCGACATCACCCCTCCGAATGTTGATCTTGAGAATCGGAAGTCCAGCGGTGGCTTCAACCGCGACATCCTGACCGCCAGCAACCGCACGCATTTGGTCTGCGACGTCGATCGCCAATTGCTGGAGGGTGGGAATGTCGGGGCCGAATACCTTGGCGCCGATTTCTGATCGGATGCCGACGCCCTCCGACATTTCGCTCATCCGCATCTCAATGGGCTGAGTGAACGACACCTTCATGCCCGGGATGTTCGCCAGTTCCTTCTCCATCTCCGCGACCAGCTCCTGCCGTGTGTGCGCCCGCTTCCATTCGGACTTGGGTTTGAGAGGAAGAAAGATGTCGTGCTGAGAGAGGAGCATCGGATCGGTGGCGACATCGGGCCTGCCGATCCGCGTCGCCGCCGAGTCCACCTCGTCGGGAAATTTGTCCAGAAGGAGCTTTTCCGCCAGGGTGGCGCGCTCAATCGCTGTTTCCACTGAGATGCCAGGCAGGTATCCCGGATTAATGGAAATGGCTCCTTCATCCAGCTTTGGGAGAAACTCCGAACCTAGCCGCGGGAAGAGTGAAGCGCAGAGCAGGAAGAAGACGAATGCGCTTCCCACCACCCAGCCACGTTTCCTGACCGACCAACGAACCATCGGAAGATATCGCTTCTGCAGCCAGGCCACAATCGCATTCTCCTTGTCATCCCTGACCTTGAGGAAATAGGCGCATAGTGCGGGGATGAGGGTGGCAG
>JAEYWW010000243.1 GCA_023428805.1 Armatimonadota bacterium
TGCGCGATTTCAGCCACATCGAGATGCCCACGTAACCCAGAACCGCCGCAGCCTGAACAACGTAGACCACCGTTGAGCCTGCGGAATTTGATCTCGCCAAGGCCTCGCATCCGGCCAGCAGCCCGCCAAAGCAGACTCCGCTCGCCAGGATTCCGACGGGATTCAACGATCCGAGAAGCGCGACCGGAATCGCGAGAAAACCCCAGTTTTGAGCCGACCCGCTCCCGACGTTCCCGATCCAGCCGAGATAGTCCACCGAACCCGCGAGGCCGCACAAAGCCCCGGAGACGGCCATCGCTCTGAACTGAACGCGGTCGATCGGAATGTTGTTCGCCCGGGCCGCCCTGGGATTCTCGCCCACCAATCGCAGCCGCAGACCCGCATGGCTTCGCAGAAGCCAGATAAAAACTACCGCTGCAACGAGAGGCAGGAGCAGCACTCCGGCATGAAGATCGGTTTGGGGATCAAATCGCCCGAGCATCATGGATCGGGGAAGCTGATCCGAGAGCGGCAATGCCCGCGCCTTCTCCTGAGCCGGGCCTCGGACCGACCACTCAATGAACTGCAGCACAATGAAGTTGAGCAGGATCGTGCTGATGACGACCTGCACTCCGCGCCTGATCTGCAGCCACGCCGCGAATCCCGCCAGCAGCCCGCCAGCCGCCGCGCCGACAAGCAGCGAGGCAATCTGAAAAATGATGGAAGGCGACGAGCCCAGAACCTTGTAAAGATACGCACCGGCAACGGCTCCAACCAGATACTGCCCCTCCCCGCCGATGTTGAACATCCCCCCGCGCCACGCCACCGCGATGCCCAGACCGCAGAGGATCAATGGGCAGGAACGGACAAGGGTATTGGCGATCCCATATTTGCTCCCAAAAGCGCCTTTCGCAATCACCTGAATGCTGGCGGGAACATCAAATCCAAAGGCCGCAAGGGTGAGCGCGAGCAGGATCACAAGCGCGGTGATCCCCAAAACTCCCCATCCGAGCGCACGAGCGATCTTCAAACCATCGCCTCCACACCCTCCACCAACTGTCCCTTGCGCAGAAACAGAGTCCGATGCGACAGAGCGGCGAGTTCGTCCAAGTCAGTCGAGATCAGCAGGACCGCCATGCCGCTTTGAGCCGCCCGACGAATCTGGTCGTGCACAAAGCGCGTCGCCTTCACATCCAGGCCGCGAGTCGGATTCATCACGATGAGCACCGACGGCTGCTGCGACATCACCCGGGCGGCGACGATCTTCTGCTGGTTTCCGCCGCTGAGCGACCGGATCGGATCATCAATTGAATCGTATTTGACGTCGAACGCGTCGGCCATCGTTCGCCCTCTCCGGCGCATCATGCGGGGAGAATAGAACCCACGGGCGGCGGACGAGAATAGAAGATTCTCCCAGATGGACATATCCAAGGCCAGCCCATCCCTCTGCCGATCCTGGGGCATGTAGGCGGCGCGCCCTTCGATGGTCAACACCCCGGCGTGGATGGGGCGAACACCCGCGAGAGCCTCGGCAAGCTCAAGCTGACCATTGCCATCCACGCCGCCCAAGCCCACAATCTCCCCTTCGGCAACTTCAAGATCGAGGCTCTGCAGGGCGGCCACCCTTCGGTCTCCCAGGACGGTGATGCCTTTTGCGGCGAGCAAAACCTGGCCCCGCTCGGATGAAATGGGTGTGCTGGAAGGCGGGAGGTCACCCACCATCCAGCGGAGAATCTGGTCGCGGGAGATGCCTTCCAGTCTCCCCCGCCCTGTCACCTCGCCCTTCCGCAGCACAGTGACCACATCTGCGATGGCGTAAACCTCATCCAGCTTGTGCGCGATCAGGATGATCGTTCGGCCCGCTTCCCGCAGGATGCGCAGCACCCGAAAGAGGTCGTCAACTTCGCCGGGAGAGAGCACCGCAGTCGGCTCATCCAAAATGATGATCTCCGAATCCGCGATCAGCGCTTTCAGAATTTCAATCCGCTGCTGCACTCCGACCGGAAGGTCGCCTGTGACCGCGTTGAAATCGAAGGTCCACCCAACCTCTGCCGCCTTGCGTTGAGCTGCTTCCCGGCACGACTTTTGATCAAGCAGGCCAGCCGCCGACTCCATCTGATCGAGCAGCAGGTTTTCGGCAACCGTAAATCTGGGCACCAGCATGAAATGCTGATGGACAATCGTGACGCCCTTCTTCCGCATGGCCTGGCTGTCGCCTTGCAGAACAACCGCCCCCCGCAGATGAATGGCCCCCAAATCTGGCCTCAGAAATCCGCCGATGATGCTCATCAGGGTGGATTTCCCCGCTCCATTTTCGCCAATAACTGCGTGGATTTCCCCGGATTGGAACTCGATGGAAACCCCGCTCAACGCCGCAACGCGTCCGAAGGATTTGGAGACACCTTCGACCGCGAGGATCGGCGCAGATGCGGGGTCGGCGTTCAAGGCTTAGAACTTGTCGAACGGAACGGCAACCTTCCCGTCCTTGATGTCCTGCGTGAGCTGCTCCAGCTTTCCGGCCAGCGCGGGAGAAACTTCGTTGATATGAAGCGGATTGACCACAAATTCCACCGCGTCTTCCTTCATTGACTGCTCGAGAATGCCACCCTTGTACGAACCCTCCTTAACCTGCTTGGCGAGAGTGAGGAATGGGGACTCTGATTTAATGATCGCGGAACCGATAACCCGCCCGCTGACATTGTCGTTCTGATTGGCATTGGAGCCAATAGCCCAGACTTTTTTCTCCTTGCATGCATCAAAGACACCCTGGGCCGCAGCGTTTGCTTGGTGAATCACGACATCCGCACCTTGACCGATCACTGTCAGCGTAGACTGCTTTGCCTTTGCCACATCGCCCTCCTGCCCAAAGTAAGTAGTGATGACCTTGACGTTTGGATTGGCAGCCTTCGCGCCAGCTTCAAAACCCTTGAAGGTGCTGACAATGCTCGGATAGTCCTTGACGCCCACCATGGCCACCTTGCCAGTCTTGCTGATGCTGGCAGCCATGTATCCAGCAACATAGAATCCTTCCTCCAAAAGAAAACGAATCGCACCCGCATTGGCCGAAGTCTCACCGCCGCTAGAACTGATAAAAGCAGTTTCTGGAAAGTCCTTCGCAACTTCGATGCCGATCGCGTTGTACTCGTAGCCATGCCCGATCACGAGGGAGTAGCCATCCTGGGCGTAGCTCCGCATGGCGTCGCGGATCTTCGGCCCGGCGGCCTCCTGGTTGCTGACTTCCGCCCCAAGGTCGGATTCGATCTTCTTCAACCCCTCATAGGCGAGCGCGCTCCAGCCAGCATCGCTCACCGGCCCCGGAGTCAGAAGGGCAACCTTGAAGGGCGTCTCATTCGTCGGTTGAGTTCCCCCTGTCGTGGTTCCAGCGGAAGTCGAACCTCCATTGCTGCAGCCGGCGAGAAGTCCGACCATCGCCAAACCGAGTGCGATCCATGACGTGCGCATGACAATCTCATCGTACGCGATTCCGGGTCATAAATTCATAAGAACAGGACAACGCGGGTGATTCTGTTCAATTTAAGACAGTATTATTGAGTCATGCGTTTGATGCGGTGGTCGGCTTTGGCAGCCGTCGTCTTTTCCGGTGCGGCCGCGATGGCCGAACCGGGTCATTTCTTCTCAACACCCGACATCTTCGGAGACAAAGTCGTCTTCAGCCGCGAAGGCGATATCTGGATCGGCGATCTCGTGGGCGGCGAAGCAAGGCGTCTGACTCGCGGGGAAGGTTTGGAGACCAAGCCCCGATTCTCCCCAGACGGAACTCAGATTGCCTTCCAAGGCCAATATGAGGGCTCCACTCAAGTCTATGTGATGCCCCTGGTCGGCGGCGTTCCTGTCCGCATCACCAATCGGCTCAACAGCGCGGTGCTTGATGACTGGACTCCCGACGGCAAGAAGCTCCTCTGCCGCGGCCCCGGACCTTTCTTTGTCGCACAGGCATTCCTCATTCCCGCATCGGGCGGCGCGGAGGAGCTTCTTCCGCTCGAGAAGATCGGCATGGGCTCGCTGAACAAGAATAATGTTCTCGCCTATTGCCGGAACGCCGACATCAGCGGCGGAGCCTGGTTCAGATATACGGGCGGCTCCCGCAACGACATCTGGACGGGCGATCTCAACACAAAGACCTTCCGCAAAGCGTTCGAGTCGAAAACCCAAGCTCAGTACCCCCAATGGGTGGGCGAGCGAATCTACTTCGTCCACGAGGAGAATGCGGCGTGGTCGATCAAGTCCGTGGATGGCAAGGGAGGAGGCGTCAAACGACACACCACCCCCTCCAACGAGGTGATCTTCGACCTGCAGACCGACGGAACGAATCTCATCTTCACCCGGGGCAACAAAGCGGAAATTCTGCAGACAGACGGCGACAAGATCATCCCGCTCTCGCTCGACCTCAACAGTGACTTCCTGCACTCCCGACCGCGGCGCATTGACGTCGGGGCGATCACTTCGGCCACCGTCACGCCCACCGGCAAACGCGTGCTCGGCGAGGCGCGCGGTCAGATCATCAGCATCCCGACCCGAGAGGGGGAAACCAGGCTCTGGAAATCGATCCCCGGCGCCCGGCTCCGCTACCCGGCGGCTTCCCCCGATGGCAAAAAAGTGGCCTACGTTTCCGACGAGACAAAAGAGCAGCAGGTCTATGTGGCGGACGCCGAAGGGAATGCCCCCAAGGCCGTCACAAGTGATTCGGGCCGCCAGCTTGACATGATCACCTGGTCGCCGACCAGCGACTGGCTCGCCATCGGAGACAGCGAAACAAGACTCCGCTTGGTCAAAGCCGATGGTTCAGAAGACCGCCTGATCAGCCAGTCAAAGCGCAGCACAACCGCCCTCGCTCATGCCTTCTCACCGGATGGCAAGTGGCTTGTCTTCGTCGAGCAGATGCCCTGGCCCAACCAGTACGTCTCGCGGATCATGGTCCACAACATTGCGGAAAACAAAACGACCCCGATCACATCGGGCCGCTTCCGCGACGAAGCTCCGTCGATCAGCAGCGACGGCAAGTGGCTCTCGTTCGTCAGCTACCGTGATCCCAACGCGGTGGCCGATGATGTCTTCAGCCACCTCATCTCCAACGTCCGTGGCGTGCTGTTCATGATTCCTCTGGCCAAGGGCACCGCATCGCCTCTGCTGCCCAAGAACACCGAGGAGGGCGATGCGCCTGCGGGCACGCCTCCCGCAGCAGACAAGACAACCAAGATCGACTTCGAAGGAATCGAAAGGCGCATGATGCTGATTCCTGTTCAAAGCGATGCCTACACCCAAGTCGACATCCTGGGGGATCGCGTCGTCTTCTGCAATGGGTCGCAGATCGGATTCTATGACTTCTCTTCCAAGGCTGCCGGGGTCCTGACATCCGGATCCGGCTACATGGTTTCGGGAGATGGCAAGAACCTCCTCGTCCCCGCATGGCGCGTGGTCCCGGTTGGCGCGCGTGACCTGCCTCCGACTGCGGGAGCTGTCAACCCCGCAGGCTTCAAACTTGACCTTGATCCGGTCAAGGAATGGGAGCAGATTTACTGGGATGCCTGGAGGCTCTGCCGCGACTACTTCTATGTCCGCAACATGCACGGTGTGGATTGGAATGCGGTCGGGGTCAAGTACGCCGCCCTTCTGCCGCAGGTGAGGTCGCGCAACGAGTTGACCGAACTCATCCGGTGGATGCAGGCAGAATTGTCGACGGGGCACTCCTTCCGCAACGAGCCCGTGCTGTTCTCGGCAGCAAATCCCACCGTGCCCGCCTATCTCGGCTGCCAGACGGTCGCCGACGGGGGCTATCACCGCATCACACGCATCTTTGATGGCGACGGCGTCATGCCCCCCTCCCCGCTCCTCGAACCCGGCCAGAGCGTGTCCGAAGGCGACTACATCATCGCAGTGAACGGCAAAGACTCCCCATCGAGCGTGGATTGGCGGGAGCACCTGCGCGACCGGGTGAGCCAGGTGGTTTCCTTGACCGTCAATTCTCGCCCGTCCAAGGAAGGCGCGCGCACGATCTACATTCGCCCGATCAACGCGGCCGCCGAACGTGTGCTGTGGGAGAGGGACACAGTCAAGCAGAGGCGCGAATACGTGGACAAGGCGACCAACGGCAAAGTCGGCTACATCTTCCTCTCAGGCATGGTCGATTCCGACATGAACGACTTCCTTCAGCAGTATTTCGGCCAGCTCAACAAGGAGGCGATCATCGTCGACATCCGGGGCAACAACGGCGGCTATATCAGCGCTGCCCTTGTCAACATTCTCGCCAAGGAAACCTACCTCTGGCGTTCCCAGCGCAACTCACTGGAGCCCAGCACCCGCTACACCGATGGGTTTGAAGGCCACCTCTGCATGCTCATCAACGAGCAGAGCTATTCGGACGGTGAAGGTGGGCCGACCAACTGGCGCTACGCCAAGCTCGGGCCGCTGATCGGCACTCGCACCTATGGCGCTCTCGTCGGCTCCGCTCCGATGTGGCCGCTGGTGGATGGCGGCGGAATCCAGGTGCCGCGCTATGGCAACTACCGCGAGGATGTCGGCTGGGTGGTCGAAGGCCCGGGAGTCAAGCCCGACATCGAGGTCGAGAACGACCCGAACGAGTGGGCCAAGGGCAGGGACAGCCAACTCGACCGCGCCATCGCCGAGATGATGGACCGAATCGCCAAGAACCCGATCAAGAGGCCAGTGCAGCCTGCTGATCCAGTGAAGGG
>JAEYWW010000301.1 GCA_023428805.1 Armatimonadota bacterium
GGGTCGATGATGCCGTCGTCCCAAAGCCGGGCGCTGGAGAAATAGCAGGAAGACTCGTCGGTGTATTTCTTCAACGTCGGAGCTTTGAATTCGGCCTGCTCGTCGGCGGACATAGCCTTGCCTTCGAGCGCGATCTGGTCCATCTTGACGGTGAGCAGAACGTTCGCCGCCTGCTCTCCGCCCATGACGCTGATGCGGGCGTTGGGCCACATCCAGAGCTGGCGGGGCTGGAAGGCTCGACCGCACATCCCGTAGTTGCCCGCGCCGTAGCTGCCTCCGACGATGACGGTGAACTTCGGAACGTTGGCGGTGGAAACGGCGGTGACGAGCTTCGCGCCGTGCTTGGCGATGCCCTCGTTCTCGTATTTGCGTCCCACCATGAACCCCGTGATGTTCTGGATGAACACGAGCGGGATGCGTCGCTGATTGCAGAGTTCAATGAAGTGAGCGCCCTTCTGGGCGGATTCACTGAAGAGGATGCCGTCGTTGGCGATGATGCCGACCTGGTGGCCGTAGATGCGGGCGAATCCGCAGATGAGCGTCGTGCCGTAGCGGGCCTTGAATTCGTGCATGCGCGAACCATCGAGGATGCGCGCCAGGACTTCGCGCATCAGCATCGGCCGCTTGGAGTCCGAGGGAACCAGACTGTAGAGGTCTTCCGGGGAGTGGAGCGGGTCTTCTGAGTGGCTGCGGAAACCCTCACCCCAGCCCTCTCCCTGGGAGGGAGAGGGAGTGCCCAGGTTTTCCACGATGTTCCGCACGATCTCCAGCGCGTGAGCGTCGTTTTCGGCCATGTGGTCGGCGACGCCGCTGAGGCGGGTGTGGACATCGGCTCCGCCGAGGTCTTCACTCGTCACTTCCTCGCCAGTCGCGGCCTTGACCAGCGGTGGTCCGCCCAGAAAGATCGTGCCCTGATCCTTGACGATCACGGTCTCGTCGCTCATTGCGGGGACGTACGCGCCGCCCGCCGTGCAGGAGCCCATAACCGCCGCAATCTGCGGAATCTTGCGGGCCGACATCTGGGCCTGGTTGTAGAAGATGCGCCCGAAGTGATCGCGGTCGGGAAACACCTCGCTTTGAAGCGGCAGAAATGCACCACCGGAGTCCACGAGATAGATGCAGGGAAGATTGTTCTCCAGCGCGATTTCCTGGGCACGGAGATGCTTCTTGACGGTGATGGGGAAGTAGGTTCCGCCCTTGACGGTCGCGTCGTTGGCCACGATCACGCACTCGCGACCATGAATCCGGCCGATTCCGGTGATGACGCCTGCAGCGGGGGCGGCATTGTCATACATTCCCCATGCCGCAAAAGTGCTGAACTCCAGAAAAGGTGCGCCGTCGTCAAGCAGGGCATCGATGCGCTCGCGGGCCAGCAGCTTGTCGCGGCTTTTGTGCTTGGCGACCGCCTTCTCGCCGCCCGCCTTCAGAACCTGGTCGAGATTGGCACGGTAGCCCGCCATGATCTCGTCCATTGCGGCGCGATTGGCCTTGTGCTCGTCGTTGTGCAGATCAGCCTTCGCGGCGATGATGTCCATGCTTGGGCTGGATGATACCGGGCGTTTTGAAAGGCTTGGAGAGGTCTTGCGGCGCCGAACATTGCAGATACTAGGTGCCTTCTGACTCTGCCACCGCTGACAGACTCGAATAGCAGAGCGGGCAGCCGACGTAGCCGGACTGGAGATACTGATCGTCTGTCCAGCCGCAATGAGGACACTCGCTAGGGAGGGGCTTGGCGAGGTGAAACGCTCCCAGAAATTCGCTGAGGCCCACCGTTGAAGCCAGGTTGTCCACCTGGCTCAACGAAATGTGGGCCTCAAGGCCGCGCGGGTCTTGGACTCTGACCTTCACGCGGGTTGGGCGATTGAGAACTCGGCTCCGATCTGGGTATGGGCGCGGAAGAGGCTGATCAAGTGCATGGTGCGCTTGCCGGGATTTCCGTCGCCGACCTTCACGCTGTCGAGGGAAACCATCGGGATGACCTCGGCGGCGGTGCCGGTCAGGAACGCTTCGTCCGACTCGAGGATGTCGTATCGGGTGTAGACGCCTTCGCGCACTTCCATTCCGTCCTCCCGTGCGAGCTTGATGACTGTGTTGCGGGTGATGCCCTCAAGAATTCCCATGGCTGAAGCCGGGGTGTGCATCACACCATCCTTGAACCAGAAGATGTTGTCTCCGGTGCATTCCGCGACGTAGCCTTCGTGGTTGAGCATCAGACCCTCGCCTGCGCCCTGACGGTTGGCCTCCTGCTTGGCGAGGATGTTGCTGGCGTAGCGTCCGATGCACTTGAGGCGCGGGTCCAAGCTGTCGGCGGGAATCGTGCGGTAGCTCGTGGTGACCACTTCCAGCCCCTTCTCGTACTTATCTGGTCCGTAGAGCGCCAGGGTGTTGATCATGATCATCACATTCGGCTCAGGATCAATGACCGAAGGATCGAGGCCGAGGCCGGTGCCGCGCGTGATGTTCAGGCGGATGTAGCCGTTCTCAATCCCGGCCTCGCTGCAGACCTCAAGAATCTTGGCGCGAAGCTGATCCTGGGACATCGACATTTTGAATCCCATGAACTTGCAGCCGTAGTAGGCGCGAGCCAGGTGTTCATCGAGTTTGAAGACACGGCTGTTGTAGATGCGGATGCCCTCAAAAAGGCCGTCTCCATACAGGTGGGCGTGATCGGCGACGCTGGTCGTTGCAGTTTCGAGCGGCATCGTGCGACCGTTGAGCCAGACGAGTTTCGGCATGGGGACCAGTGTACCGACTCTCATCGTGGGCCTGAGGAACTTATTGATGGGCCAACCGTCATAATTTGTGAACGTTTTGACGCTGCAGATGCGCGTTATTGCATTAGGTGAGATAGGGAAGTGGCGAAGAGCAAGAAACAGGGAAGTGCGTGGGCCAAAGTTGGGATTGGCCTGCTGATGGTGGCGGCCGCTGGTGGCGGCGCGTTTGCCGTCACGTCATCGCAGTATGTGGCGACTATCTCGCCTCAAACCAAGCTGGATGATGTCGATTTTTCTGGCTTGACGCGGGAAGAAGCGGTCAAGAAACTGGCGGATTGGTTCGCGAAAAAGAGCGAGCAGAAGTTGGCGTTTACTTCCGACGAATTAATTGAGAATCCTAAGAATTTGACGCCCAAAAGCTTGGGCGTCTCTCTGGATGTCGAAGCCACGCTCGCCAAGGCACCTTTTGACACTTACTGGACGACAGTTTCCCGAAAAGTGAGCAGCACAGAAGCGAAGCCCGTTGAGCTGGAGCCTGTCTACCGATTTGCCGACCAGGAATTTGAAGACCTCGCTGTTTTTGTGGAGGACAATGCGAAGCCCAACCAGCAGGCGAGAGCGTTCTACAAGGATGGTCGTGTGCAGCTTGTCCAAGAAGCCAGCGGCGTCGCTCTGAACCCGGGCGGAATGCTGCCCGCCATCACCGAGGCGATGGAGACGGGCCAGGAAGTCGAAGTGCCTCTCAAGGAAGCCGCCAAGAAGGTTCCTGATTCCGAGCTGGAAAAGATCACGGGTGTTGTCGCTGAGTTTTCAACGAAGTTCAACGCCGGACAAGCCGCCCGATCCTACAATATCAAACGCGCCGCCGAGATCATCGACGGCCTCGTCCTGATGCCGGGCGAGAAGTTCAGCTTCAACGGCGTTGTCGGACGCCGCACCACGGCGGGCGGATTCAAGGTGGGGGGCGTTTATGTTAGCGGCCGCCACGACTACGACGTGGGGGGCGGCATCTGCCAGGTCTCGACCACGCTTTACAACTCTGCTCTCTTCTCGGACTTGAAGATCGGCAAGAGGTCCCCGCACTCGCTCCCGGTGCCTTATGTGCCGCTTGGGCGTGACGCGGCGGTCAGCTTCCCGAATCCAGATTTGGTGATTGAAAACAACAAGCCGAACCCAATCGCGATCTCTTCTCACTATGAGCCGGGCCGGCTGACTTTCCGCATCTTGGGCGTTCCTGAGCCGGAAATGGAAGTCAAGGTCGAGCAGCAGACTCTTGGTTCCTGGACAAACGGCATCAAGTACGTTCACGACGGCACCCTCGCATACGGCGTCGAGAAAGTCGTGGATAAAGGTGGCTCAGGCCACAAAGCCGCGACAACCCGAATTGTCTATAAGAATGGTCAGGAGGTCCGACGCGAGTCTCTTGGCACCAGCACCTATCGCGGTGGTCCGAGGATCGTGGCGAAGAACCAGAAGGCTAAGCCGCCCACGGAAGCTCCCGCCACCGGAGAAGCTACTCCACCGGCAGCCGGATCAACGCCCAAGCCCCCGACTCCTTGACAACTTCGCCGTAGGGACGCAGATCGGCCAGCGGAAG
>JAEYWW010000264.1 GCA_023428805.1 Armatimonadota bacterium
CTTCGTAGACAGCGGGGACGGTGTCGAAAAATCTGTTCAGTCGGAGAACCGCGTCTTCCGCACGATCGATCGCTCCATCACCGCGAAATTTGTGCAGCGTCAGGGTTCCAAACCTGAGAACCAGTGCATTGTTGTCGTCGATGTCGGTCTTGGCCGCAAGCGATGTGCTCACCTTGCTGCGGAGAATCGGGATGCCTGCTTCACGAAGTTCAGTTTGAATGAACTCGGCTCGTTCCTTTGAAGGTGGGTGTGTCTTGTAGATGCCCCAGTCGATCTGCGGTCCCGAGCGATCCCGATAGGCGAGGCGTTCCATGAACGTCAGCACCCCGACCGGGTTGTACTTGCTCTTGCCCATGTATTGAATCGCGCCGTAGTCGCTCGCGGTCTCGGCCTTGACGCTCCACGCTGACGTATAGGCTTGAGCCGTGAACCCAGCGGCCTGGCTCGCGGCCATGATGTCGGAATTTCCGGTGATGATGGCGGCGATCAGGAGAGGCACTTGGAGAAGATCAAACTTCTGACTTTCCTTGCGCAGAGTTGCCACATGACGGAAGGCCGCGTGGGCAATCTCGTGAGCGACAACGCCCGCAAGCTCGTCATCAGATTCGCAATAGTCCAACAATCCTTCGTAAAAATAGATATATCCACCTGGCATCGAGAAGGCGTTGACATCCTTACCTTCAACCAGGTGGAAGCTGTAGGGAAAGGGGTTGAGCCTCTTGTCGCCCCAGAGAACTTCAACTTTGTCCTCATTGGCGATCACAGAAAGCTCGCGGCCGATGCGTTGAAGCCGCTCAATCTGATCAATCTTTTCGCTCGCCTTGAGCTGCTTGTCCACCTCGGCGGAATATTTGCGCCCCATTTCGATGTCGGCCTTGACATCCTTCTCATGCTGGGCATTCTCAAAGTTTCCGGCGGTTGTTTCGCCCGGCTTGACCTGTTCCTGCGCATCAACCCGGGCGACGATCGCTCTCACGTCTGCCGGAAGGTCGGCGCGCCAGTCCTCGTGGCCGCTGCAGCAGGGAGTCGCCGAGGATGCCGTCGCCATCGAAGCGACCAGAGCGAGGGCGAGAGAAGTCATGCTGGTTCTAATTGAAACGTGTTTGAGCCGGATTTGTTCCTAAGTCAAGGTCATAGGGCGCAGGTTCAAAAGACGACCATCGGTTTGAGGATCGCGCCATCACGCATCTCTTTGTACCTCTGCGGCAGTTCGGAAAGTTCGATGAAGTGGCTGACCACCTGCTCCGCCTTGACCTTCCCTTGACGAATCGCCGCCGCCGCCGCCCGCGTATCTTCCGGTCCGCAGGAGTAGGAGCAGATCAGATTCAGATCGCGGAAATAGTGGTGGTGAAGATCGAGTGTGGTCATTGATCCGGGCTCCATTGGCGCGAACAAACCGATCCGAGGATCGGGCTCACTGATAGAGAGCGCAAACTCAAGCGCGGGGTTGAGCCCCGGGCAGACAATGATGACTTCGGCCTTCTGAGAGTCCTCGGGAAGCCGCGCATCAATGCCCAGTTTTTTCGCCCAGGCGACCCGTTCAGGATTCATATCGTAGGCAATGCAGTTCGGGAGCATGAGAGAGTGCATCAATCCCATCACCCCCAGACCGATCACTGCACAAGCCTCATCTCCGCGAAGAGTTAGCCTGCGAATCATTTTCATGACGCAGGCAAGAGGCTCAATCAAAGCCGCGTCCACGGCCCGCAGATCATCGACAAGCAGCGTGTCGGCGAGGTTGGCGTCAGGCACGGCGAAAAACTCCGCCATGCCTCCCGGAATGAGCTTCGTCATCCGCCATACCGGATCGTGGACTCCCGCTCCCCTCTTCGTCAGTGCCGAATCTGGGTCGGGGGCATGGTGGTGCGGAAAAACACGCGAGCCAACGGGAAACCGCACGTCGTCGCTCTCCACCACAATCCCGGCGACCTCGTGGCCGAGGACATGGGGGATCTTGCGGTCCATGTACCAGGCCATGAGTTCTCCCGAGCAGAGTCCGCAGGCTTCCGTCTGAACAACCAATCCACCCGCAGGCAACGGAGGACGCGGTTCTTCGACGATCTCGACGTTTCCGCCGCCGACATAGCGAGCGAGCCTCATGGACGGAAGACGTACTTGATCCCGTGACCCGCTTCCAGATCGCGGAACACATCGGCGCCCTCGCGGAGCGAGCGCTGACCGGTGATCAGAGCGCTCAGGTCGAATGTGGTGTCCAGCAGCCACGTTCGAGCCATCTGCACCGCCTGGGTTCCGAAATGAAACGGACTCAGAATTGTGATTTCGTCGTAGTGGACTTTCTTGGTGTCGAAGCACGCGCTCGTTCCACTCGGGCATCCGCCAAAGAGAACGAGGGTGCCCCCCCGTTCGCAAAAGTCAATGCTCTGTTCCCAAACTTCTACTTTTCCCGTGCATTCGATGACCAGGTCATAGTGGCCCGTCAAATCGGCAAGGTATCTCGCGCTTGCGCCAAAACGCTCGCCGATGGCGAGTCGCCTGCTGTTTCGGCCCGCCAGAGTGATGTCGCTCATCCCGAGTCGTCGCAGGGCGGCGACAAACATGAGTCCGACCGCCCCCGGCCCGATGACGAGCGCGCGCGAACCGGGAT
>JAEYWW010000040.1 GCA_023428805.1 Armatimonadota bacterium
GGGTTCTCTGAGATTCATCCTCATTCGTGCGCGGAATTCACTTTTCGAGATTGCGATGACTATTTCTTTTTTCGCCGCACGAACTTCTTGCTCGGCCCCGCCGCCGCCTTGGCCTTGATCCACTCTGCGGCTTGTTCCAGCGTCACGGACTTGGGTTCCGTGCCTTTCGGGATCGTCGCGTGTGTTTTGCCGTTCGACACATAGGGGCCGTAGCGGCCATCCAAAACCTTGATTTCGCCGTCAACGCCTTCCGCTTTGCCCAGCACCGCAATCGGCTCGGCTGAAGCCTTGGTCCGTGCGGAGCCTCGTCCGCCGTTCTCCAGCGCCTCCAGAGCGCCCTCCAGGGACATCTCTGCCGCAACCTTCCAATCGCCGACATTCGCCTTGCGGTCTCCAGCAGTCAAGTAAGCCCCATACCGCCCAATCGCGAGCACCACATCGGCGCCCGTGGCATCCTGGCCAAGGTTTTTCGGAAACGCGAGAAGCGCATCCAGTTCATCCTGGCTGAGCGTTTCTGCATCCACTCCCGGCGGCACCGTGACTCGCTTCGGCTTCTCTTCGCCCTCGAGGGGCTCCACTTCAAGATAGTCGCCGAACCGCCCCTTCTTGTGGAACACCGCGCGTCCCGTCTCCGGGTCGGTGCCGACAGACTGCGGCCCTTTTGCTGATCGTTCGATGATCTCTTTGGCCATGTCCAGGGTCAGGTCGGCGGGAGGGAGATCGGGCGGCACATTGCCGGTGTTGCCCGCCCCACCCTCTCCACGCTGGAGAAACGCCCCATTGCGGCCAATGCGGATCACCACATCCTCGCCGAGAGTGATCGCCGGGAATGGGATGTCGGCGGCCTTGGTTTCCACCTGCTTTTCAATGCCCCCCGAACCTTCGTAGAATTCCCGCAGGTGCGCCACCGTATCGCGCTTGCCATCTGCGATGTCGTCCAGTTCCTCCTCCATCCTTGCGGTGAAGCGGATGTCGACCAGTTCATCGGAATGGTTCTCAAGCAATTCAGTCACCGCGAATGCGGTGAAGGTCGGAATCAGCTCATTGCGTCGCTTGAAGACATAGCCGCGATCCTGGATCGTGCCGATGATGCTGGCGTAGGTGGACGGTCGCCCGACCCCTTCCGCTTCCAACGTCTTGACCAAAGTCGCTTCGGTGTAGCGGGCGGGCGGCTTCGTGGCGTGATCTGTCGGTTCGACTTTGAGAAGGTTCAGCTCCTCACCCACTTTCATTCCGGGCAGAATCTTCTCCTTGTCGCCCAGTTCCGCTTCTGGATCGTCCGCTCCCTCCACATAGGCTCGCAGGAAGCCGGGAAACACGATGCGCTTGCCGCTGGCATTGAACGCGAAGATGCGATTTCCGTTTTCGACCTCAACGACGACCCGGGTTCGTTCGACATCGGCGGGCTTCATCTGGCAGGCCAGCGTCCGCTTCCAGATCAGGTCATAGAGCTTGTACTGTTCATCGGTCAGCCGATTCTTGATCTCGCTGGGGATGCGCGTCAGTTCGGTGGGGCGAATTGCTTCGTGTGCTTCCTGCGCGTTCTTGGCTTTGCTTTTGTAGACCTTCGGCTTCGCGGGAACGTGCTCAGCGCCGTAGAGGTCTCGAATGACATCCCGAGCCTGTGCGACTGCCCGCTCAGCCAAAGAGAGGCTGTCGGTTCGCATGTAAGTGATGAGGCCGACACGCTCGCCGCCGCCCAAATCGATGCCTTCATAGAGCTGCTGTGCGATCTGCATCGTCAGTCGGGCGGGAAACCCAAACTTGCGGTTTGCTTCCTGCTGCAGGCTGGATGTCATGAAGGGAACGGGTGGAGTCTCCTGTCCCGGCTTGGTCTCAAGCTCGGCGACCGTCCAAGGCTTGGAGCCGCTGAGTGCTTCTTCCAGGGAAGATGCTTCCTCCTTCTTCAGCCAATGCGCGTTTTTTTCCTTCAGCGTTCCGTCCGAATCAAAACTCTGCCCGTCAGCGACATTCTTGCCCGCCATGCGGAACATCTTCGCGCCGAAACTCCCCTCCTTCGCCTTGAGTTCGGCAGAAATGCCCGAGTATTCAGCAATCACAAAATCACGCCGTTCCCGTTCGCGCATGACAATCAGGCGAACCGCGACGCTCTGCACCCGGCCTGCTGAGAGCTTCGGGGCAACCTTGCGCCAAAGAAGCGGTGACAGGGTGTAGCCATAGAGCCGATCCAGAATGCGGCGCGTCTCCTGTGCCTTGACCAAATCCTCGTCCAGCATCCGGGGATTCTTGATGGCCGCCTGGATCGCCTCGGGAGTGATTTCATGGAAGACAATGCGCTTGACATCGACCGACTTCTTGGGTTTGATGACCTGCAGAACGTGCCAGGAGATGCTCTCGCCCTCCCGGTCTTCGTCAGTCGCGAGCAGGATCTGTTCGACTCCCGCCGCCCGCTTCTTCAGGTCATCGACGCGGCGCTTCTTGTCGGTGGGCACGACGTAGAGCGGCTCGTAGTTGCTGGCGATGTTCACGCCAAGCCGCGCCCACTTCTCCTTTTTGAACTTCTCGGGAATCTGGTCGCTGCCCTCGGGAAGGTCGCGGACGTGACCGTAGCTCGCCGTCACGTCGTAATCCTTGCCCAGAAAACGGCTGATAGTCTGTGCTTTGGCGGGAGATTCAACGATGACAAGCGTTTTTGGCATAACTGATCCGGCGGTTGCGGTGTTTACCTACAAAAAGACTATTTCTTATTGAATCAGGCCCAAGGTCCGGTTCAAAATGGCTTTTAGTACGTTTCTTCTCTCAGAGACGCAGATTCTCAACGGAATCGGTCACGATGACATCAATACGAGAGTTCGTTGTATGAAACGCCTCACCTCCGCCATTATCGCCTCCCTCGGGGTCTTTGCGAGTGCATTCGCGCAGATTGAAACCCGGGAAAGCTGGACCGGGATTTATCTCCAGGGAAGCAAGATCGGCTATGCGTCCAGCACCACCTCCCAGACAGACACCTGGAAGCGTGTGGATTCCCAAACCCTCATCCAGGCCGGAATGCTTGGTTCCGAGATGGCGATGGACATCAGGCAGAAGTCAGACTACGACGGCGCGGGCAAGATCCAGTCGCTCAGGTTTGAAATGAACAGCGGCGGACGCAAGATGGTCGTCGCGGCGACCTTCAACGCGACCAGCATCATCGCCACGCAGTCCTCCGGAGGTCCAGAGACCAAAAAGACGATTCCGGTTCCTGCCGGAGCGACAGTAGTGGATGACGCGGCCGATGGCTTCACCGGCCTCAAGGATGGAGAGAAGAAGGAGCTTCACGTCTTCGACGCACCCAGCCTCAGCCTTGTCAAAGTCGTGGTCTACGAAAAGGCGCGCGCTGATATTGAAGTCAAGGGCATCTCCCACAAGAATGCCCGGACTTTCTATGTCGAGGACGCCAGGGCACCGATGACCGTATACGTTGATGCAAAGGGCGAGACGCTGAAAACAGTCGGTCCCATGGGCATGGAGATGATTCCCGAACCGAAGGAGGTCGCGATGAAGATCGACGGGGGCGCCGCCGCCGCAGACCTCGCTAATGCGAGTTCGATCAAGACGGACAAGCCAATCCAAGCCCCCAACTCCCGAATCAGCCTGACCCTTCGAGTCAAGGGATTCGACCTCGGCAGGACGCCGAGCGACGAGCACCAGACCATCAAAAGGGACGGCGATTCCTGGCTCGTCACCATCCACCCCGCCGACCCCAAGTCCGCCGTGAGTTCGATCAAGCTGGGTCAGCAGAAAGAGTGGACCGAGCCTGACACACGCATACCCTCCGATTCCCCAGAATTCAAGAAGCTCGCGAAAGAGATCGTCGGAGGTGAAACTGATCCGCTGAAGGCGGCGGAGAAGCTGCGTCAGTATGTCTATCGCACGGTCGGCGTCAACGCCGGCATTGGCGTTCTCCGTGATGCCACCGAGATTCTCGAGACCAAGGAAGGTGTCTGCCGCGACCACGCAGTGGTCATGGCAACGCTCTGCCGCGCCGCCGGAATCCCGACTCGCTTGGTCAATGGATTGGTCTATGACAGCGGACGCTTCTACTATCATGCCTGGGTTGAGGTCTACAACGGGCAGAAATGGTTCGGATTCGACTCCACACGCCCGGCTCCGCGCCTGACCGCCACCCATTTCAAGACGGCACAGGGCACCGCCGCCGACGCACTCAACTCTTTTCTGCTGGATGGTGCAACAATAGAGGTGGTTGAAGGCGCCGCGGCCTCCGCCGGGGAGAAAGATTGAGCGAAGCTGAATTGGTCGAAGAAGGCCAGCGAAGCAAGAAGGCCTTGGAACGGCCCAACTTAAGTGAGGTGAATCGCGCGCGAGTCGTATTCATTGGTGTTTTTGCATTTGGATGCGCCGCTCTTGGAGCCTTCTTTTTCCCAAGCCTGCTTGAATCGCTTGCGAATAGCATGAAGCAGCAGGTTCCCTACACATCCTTTCCATTCACTGCTCCCGCTATGGGGTTGCTTGGGTTCCTGCTTGGTGTGAGTCTTGCGAGACTCATCCTGCAGGTGTTTGGAATTGCGATCAATGCCTGGGAGAAGATGGCGATTGGAGACAAGGTTGACATCTTCATTGGAATATTCGCCGGAATCATTGCATCCGTTCCCTTTTACACGCCCTTGACCAATGGGAATGGCATCGCCGGACCGATCATCACCCTCGCCCTCATGGTCGGCTTTAGCTGCATCGCCATCTATGGCCTGAAATCAGTCAGCGAAGTCCTCCCTTGGCACAAGAATGCAGGCACGATCCGCACGACTGGGGACAAGATTCTCGACACGCACGTCCTGATTGACGGACGACTCTATGACATTGTCCGCACCGGCTTCCTCGACGGTCAAATGTATGTGCCCCAATTCGTATTGAGTGAATTGCAGCACATCGCCGACTCATCGGATGCTCTGCGCCGGCAGCGGGGAAGACGCGGCCTCGAAGTTCTCCGGCATCTGCAGTCCGACTTCAATGTTCAGGTCGGCACCTATGACAAGTTCGCAGGTGATGACCGCGAGGAAGTGGATGCCCGACTGGTCCGCCTTGCCAAAGCCATCGGCGGCGACCTCATCAGCAACGATTTCAACCTCAACCGCGTGGCCCGTGTCCAGGATGTCGCGGTCCTGAACGTCAATGACCTCGCCCTCGCCCTGCGCCCCACCGTCCTCCCGGGCGAAGTTCTGAACCTTCTTCTCAACCGCGAGGGCAATCAGTACAACCAGGCAGTCGGGTATCTCGATGACGGCACGATGGTTGTGGTCGAAAACGCCAAGCATCTGATCGGCCAGCCGACCGACGTGATCGTCACCCAAGTCATTCAGACCGAGCGCGGCAAGATGATCTTTGCCTCGCTGGATGGTCTCGAACCCCAGCATCCCCAAGGGCGGCGCGGCCGCTGATGGTCGCGGCGATCATCCTCGCCGCCGGAAGCTCGCAAAGATTCGGACGGAACAAGCTCCTGGAGAAGATTGACGGCGTCGAAGTCTGGCTGAAATCACTCAAAGCGTTCCAATCTCACCCTTCCGTGGACTTTGTCGGCTTGGTGTGTTCGGCGGAGATGCTTGAGCGCTGCAAAGAATGCAATGCCGACTTCGTGATCGAAGGTGGCGAGACCCGTCAGCAGAGCGCGTGCATAGGCATCGCTGCCCTCCCGGAATCTGTCGAGATTGTCCTCATCCACGATGCGGCAAGACCGTGGCTGTCAGGGGAAGTGATCTCAAAGGTCATTGATGGAGTGCGTGAAGCTGGCGCAGCGTTCCCGGCCCTGCCGGTCAGCGACACGATCAAAATCTCAGAGGATTCGGGCCTGCGGACACTTGACCGCTCCCGTCTCTACGCCGCCCAAACCCCCCAGGGAGCCCGCCGCGATCTCTTCGTGGAAGCGCACCGGCGGGCCGAGGCCGAAATGACCGACGACATGGCGCTGCTGGAGGCCATCGGAGTCAACCCCCTCGCCGTCCAAGGCGATCCCCGCAATCGCAAGATCACCCAGCCTCACGATATGGACTCTCAGATGGAATTCCGCACCGGACTCGGCTACGACATCCACAAATTCTCCGATCAGCCCGACCGCCCCATGTGGCTCGGAGGGATCGAATTCGACGACCGTCCTGGCCTGGATGGACACAGCGATGCGGACGCCCTCCTCCACGCTGTGGTGGACGCTCTCCTCGGGGGCGCGGGGTTGGGGGACATCGGCGAGCACTATCCCAACACCGATCCGCGATGGAAAAATGCGCCCAGTTCGCTGTTTTTATCCGAAGCAGCCGCACAAGTCGGCCAAAACGGATGGAAGATAAATCATGTCGATTGCTCGATCCTCGCGGAGCGGCCCAAAATTCTTCCCCGTCGGGATGAAATGCGGGCGCGCATCGCAGACTTGATCGGGCTCGACATCTCCCAGGTCAGCATCAAGGCGACGACCAATGAAGGCCTGGGAGCCATCGGGCGGGGCGAGGGCATTGCCGCGTTCGCCGTGGCGACGCTCTCGCGCACTCGCCCTTGAAAAAGGTGATTGCAATGGAGATGCTTGTGAGAAATGCCGAGGGCAACCTTTCGACCGCTGACCGCGAGTACGCCGCCAAGAAGCTCGGAAAGCTCGACCGCTACTTCCACCAGGCGCACCGCATCGAGATGGTGCACCGCGAGGAAAAGCTGACTCACCGTGTGGAGGTGACAGTCTACGCCGATGGATTCACCCTCCGGGGCGAGGAGAGGGATGAGAGCCTGAGGGCCGCCATCGACAAACTCGCGGATAAGCTGGAGAATCGCCTGCGCCGCGTCAAGAGCAAACTCGTCAAAGCGCATCGCCTGCGCGGATCAGAGCGCATCCCGCGGGGCTTGGAAGAAGACAATCATGTCGAAGAGGAGCTCCCCACCATCCGCGAGAGGAAGACATTCCTCCTCAAGCCGATGAACCTGGAAGAGGCTTGTCTCCAAATGGAGCTGCTGGGACACTCATTCTTTGTGTTCCGAAGCGAGGAGAGCAATCAAACCGAGGTTCTCTATCGCCGGCATGATGGAGCCTTGGGGCTGCTTTCACCACACGCCTGAGCGTGCAGTTGTGTCACAACTCCCTTTGGAGTGCGCGATCGCTTGCGTCGAGCTTTGGTACGCGCGGCCTGCCGCGCTTTCTGAAGTCTGCAATGGCTGTGGCATGAGGTGCGCTTTCTCTTGGAAGCCATGCGCGTCACGGCGCACTGAAGTGCGGGAATCCGAGAGCCCGACTGAAGTCGAGCGCTCCGTGGGACTTGCACCTTGGGAGAGGAGCAGAAGGAGCGCAAGAGCCCCTGGCTTTGGAGTGCGCGATTGCTTGCGTCGCGCTTTGGTACGCGGCCTGCCGCGCTTTCTGAAGCCTTAACCACAATGGCTGCGGCATGGGTGCGCTTTCTCTTGCAAGCCATGCGCGTCACGGCGCACTGAAGTGCGGGAATCCGAGAGCCCGACTGAAGTCGAGCGCTCCGGGGGATTTGCATCTTGGGAGAGGTGCACCACCAACGCACCGAGGCGGCGACTGTTCGCAAAACTCACATGTGCGAACACCTTCCATGCGCCTTGGAGTTGCGAGAAGCTAGTAGATCGTCATTGAGGAGTCAATGGATCTGACCCATTCGTTCATTCCTCCGACCAAATTGCGGACGCGGGCGCGGCCTTGGCTGAGCAGATATTCGGCGACGCGCCCGCTCCGGGCTCCAACACGGCAGATGACGACGATCTCGGCGTCGTGGTCTAGCTCGTCCAGCCGCATCGGAATCTGGTTCATGGGAATATGAGTGATTCCGGTCAAGCAACTGAGCGCCAGTTCGTCCTCCTCACGGACGTCCAGCAGCACGAGAGATCGACCTTCCGCAATCTCGGACTGAAGTTCTTGGCAGGTGATCTCAGGAATGATCATTGTCGGATATTACCGATGGTTCTCCATCTATCGGAAACGGCGGGTTGAGGAGAGGGCGCTGCGCAACTTGGACCAGCAAGGGGGCGCTGTCGTCGGCGGCGATGCGGTTGGAACTGAGTGTGCCGCAGACAATGCACCGATGGATCAGCGCCCACTCGCCTTCCTCTCTCGACCAGATGGCGAGAGGCTCCATGATGCCGCCGCAGTCGGCGGCCCGGTCGCCGGGAACGGTGTCGAGATGAATGCTGTGCAGGCAGTGGGGACAGTGGTTGCGATGACGGGTTCCGCCGCCGTTCCAGGGGACGTGCTGTCCGCAGTGGCTGCAGGTGAAGCCGTCGGTCAAGTCGCCGGACAGGCCGTCGATGCGCTTGATCCAATCGGAAAGGGGAGCGGCGTGACCGTGCCGGTCACGCTCTTGATTTCGGAGTCGGACGGCGCGCTTGCGCAGCTTCTTCTGTTTGCGCAGGATGTTCGCCTCCTGCGGGCGTAATTGCTTCTTGCTCAATGTTGTGATCGCTTCTCTTCGGGCGAAGAACGCCCGCCTCGGGCATGGCAGGGCCACGCAAATGAATGAGAGAGCGGTGCGGTGAAGGAGTGTTCGAACCGGACCGTCTTTTAGGCGGAAGCAATCACAGAGGCGACCATAGTACTGACCTCGTCAGAAGTTCTGACGGTTGATGATATCACATTTTTGGGAGCCGCAAGAGGCTTACACCAGAGCGCGAACGAGTTCGCGCGCTTCTGGTAGCGCGGTAAGGTGAGGGCATGGGAGCACCCTATCGGAAGATTCGATCCACGGGTGGATGGTGGGTGCTGATCGTTCTGAGCTCGATTGTGATCAGTCTTCTGATCTCTTCGACACTGCCCCGAAATGGCGAGGTCTGGAAGTTCCTGCTCGCCTTCACGCCGATGCTCTTGGCACTTGTATGCTGCATCACTTGGGAGCGCCTGTCTCGCAAGAAGCGAATGAAGGCTGTACGCGAGGCGTTCTCGCAGCGTGGATATGAGGTTGCCGAGCAAGTCGATTTGGCTTGGCTTGACCTTTTCGCCTTCATGGATCAGTGGGCCGGGTTGCTGAATCTAGGATATGTGGGCTGGGCTGCGAAGAAGGGAGATGTGCTGGTGCTGGAGCACGAGTACACAACTGGGAGCGGCAAGACCACCGTGAATCATCCGCGCACATTCGTTGTTTGGCTGCGTGGAGTGCCCTCGCTTCACGGAGCATGGTTTTATCGCCCGGGTTTTGGAGAGCGGAGAAGGATGGTAAAAGCCAACCGGATCCACAACACGGGAGATGAGGAGTTCGACAGGAAATGGCTGCTGATCAATGTTCCTGATGGAGCTTATTTGACCGAAAATTCTCGCGAATTGATGCGGGAATCTCCCAAAGGCGAATCATGGTCTATTGGAAGCGGCTGTGTTGTGCTTCAGTACAAGGCTCACCTAGACGAGGCAGAAATTATGAGATTTGTCGAGTATGGGGATAGCGTGATGGCAAGCATTGGGGCGAAATCAAGATGAGTCGAAGAAAAAGCTACAAGAAGCGCAGAAATTTTGGGTGGATTGTACTCTTACTAATTTTTGTGGTGACCGTGGTTGTTTGGTGGGTTGCGGCGATTGTGCCACCAAAAATTGGAGTCTGGCTGTTTGCCTGCGTCATTGTTCCGGTTGGTCTGATGATGTACCTTGCGCACGTCCTGTGGAAATTCCTGGATCGCAAGAGAATAGATGGAACCCGAGAGATGCTAGAAAGTCGAGACTTTGAAGTTACTAACGATGTAAGCAGGGAATGGTTGGGACCATATTACTTCCTTGATCAGTGGATCGGACTCATGAGTACAGGGAAAGTTCGTTGGGGAGCAAAAAGTGATGATCGTATGTTATTGGAACATGAGGGCTGGGTGGCGCAAGGGAAGGCCAAAGTTCTGAAAAGGCGCACAATTATGGTGTGGTTGCGCGATGAGCCAAAATTTAAGGGCGCGTATTTCATTAGAGCTAACGCTCAAGATAGAAAATCTATCATTCGGGAAAACGATATTGATTGGACTGGTGATGATCAGTTCGACAAGCACTGGTTGGTTGTCAATTTGCCAGAAGAAGCCAATCTCAGTAGCTCCATGAGGGACATTCTTATGAGTGCTCCTAAAGGGGAGGAATGGGATTTTGGAGCCGGATATACCGTCCTCACTTTCGAAGGCAGCTTAGACAGTGAAGAACTCGCCAGCTTCATGGAGCATGGCGAAAGCGTGATGAACACAGCATCCTCGTAACTAGGATCGCTCTTAGGCGTCCGCTTCTTTGATGTTGTTCGTGATGGTGGCTCTGCCTCAGGTGCCGAAGCCGGTTTTTTCGATCGATCTGCGCGGTCGTGTGCATGGCGGAGATGAGATGGTTCTGCGTCCAGGCACCTGCATCGAATCCTTCATGGCGGGGAGAGGGTGCACGTTTACGGGAGGACGATCTGGGCTGATGATCGAGGATCGTAAGGAGCTGCGCTTGACCCGGTCCATGGGGATTTCCTGCTGGGTGAAGCTGGATCGGCTGCCGGACAATTCGAATGGCTCGCAGATCGTGTTCCGGGGGGATGACCGGAACGGGCACGATCCTTATACGCTGGTGGTGCATTCCGATGGGAGCGTGAATTTTGGGATTGCGGATGCCAAGGATGTGACGACGCTTGTGAAGACGCGCCCGATCCCGTTGAACCGATGGACGCATATCGTCGCGTCGCTCAACGACCTGAATGGAGGGATGCGGATTTGGGTGGATGGGCTGCTGGCAGACGCGCGGACGACCGAAC
>JAEYWW010000137.1 GCA_023428805.1 Armatimonadota bacterium
GGGTTTACCCGCTGGCTTGCTCGCCCAGCGGCTGGCGTAGGTCGCATCCTCCGCCCGAATTCTGACTGTCCAATGCCCGCTCTCAACCTTGCGCTTGAACTCTTTCAATGTGGTTTCACCATTGACGCGAACTCTCGGCAATCGGAACGGATCGTGTCCTGGTTGAACTGGACCCCCACCTTTGTCCCATGCCGTCAAATATCCTGCTGTCCGAGTGTGCTTCACGACCTCATCGTTGAATCTGCCTGCAGGATAGGCCAGAGTTGTGATCGGATTGCCGATCTTCGACTCACACAACTGCTTCGAGTCCTTCAGCTCTCGGTCCATCTGCGCGGTTGAAAGGATCGTCAAGTCGGGGTGGGTCATCGTGTGGGAGCCGTAGGCCATGCCTGTCTGCTGCATCTGACTGACGTGATCCCAGGTGACATGACGCGGCGATCCAACCGTGGAGCCAACCAGAAAGATTGTCGCGCTGACTCCGTGCTTCTGGAGGATGGGGAACGCCTTTTCAAAGTTGTCTCGATAGCCGTCGTCGAGGGTGATCGCCACCGCTTTCTCGGGAAGCTCCGTCTTGTTGAGGAGGGCTTCCTGCACGTCGTAGACGGAGATGAGCGTGAACCCGTTTTCAACGAGATAGGCGACCTGCTCTTCAAAATCCTCAGGGGAAACCGTGAGGTCGCGCAGAAGCCGATTTTTAGCCTGGTCTTCCGTCAAATCATCGATCCGGTGATACATCAAGACGGGCACCGCGAAGTCGGCGGTGGTTTTGATCTGTGGTTTGGCTTCGGGAGGGGGACCGGACTGAACTGTGGGTTTTTCAACCACGCACGCCGCCGGCACGAGGCCGCAGACAACCGAAAGCGCGAACCATCCCGAACGCTTCATGGCGATTCCAACACGCCGGCCTCGCGGAACGCTCCCGAAAACCGATCACTTTGTGATCTGATCAACGAACTGCACGAAGTATTTGCGCGAATCCCACGGCCCGGGGGCGGCTTCCGGGTGATACTGAATGCTGGATGCATCCGCGGACACAACACGGATTCCCTCCACTGTGCCGTCGTTCAAATTCAATTGCGTCACCTCTGCTCCGGTGCCAGCCAGCGAGTCGGGGTGCACGGCGTAGCCGTGGTTCTGGCTCGTGATCGTCACCGAGCCATCCAAAAGGTCTTTGACCGGGTGATTTGACCCTCGGTGGCCGAACTTCAGCTTGAAGGTTTCGCCTCCGACCGCGCGGCAGAGCATTTGATTGCCGAGGCAGATTCCGAAGATCGGACGCTGTCCGAGAAGGTTCTTGACCGTGCCAACCACAGGCTCCAAACGCGCCGGGTCACCCGGGCCAGGGGAGAGGAGGATGCCGTCGGGATTGTGTTCCAGAATCTGGTCGACCGAAGCCGTCGCAGGATAAACCAGAGATTTCACGCCTAGCGCGGCGAAGCGGCGAAGAATGTTGTATTTGAGCCCGCAATCAAGGACGCTGATGACCGCCTTGAACCCATCGCGGTCGGTGTTCAATTCCTCGCGCCCCGAATACCCCCAGGCGTAGGGTTCATCGGTGGTCACTGAAAAGACGAAATCCTGCTCGTCGTATGCGCCTGTGGCCGTCAGCTTTTCCCTCGCTTCCTCGACTGTCGGTGCGATGCCGCCCATTGTGACGCCGCCCGACCGGATGCGCTTGGTGAGGGCGCGGGTGTCGATGCCTTGAATCGCAGGAAGCCCTTTTGCGCGCAGAAAGTCGTCGAGTGAATGCCGTGCCCGCCAGTTGCTGGGTGAACCGCAGGCTTCCTTCACCACGATCCCGGTGGGTTGAAGACGATTGGACTCAAAGTCGTCTTCGTTGATGCCGTAGTTGCCGATGAGCGGGTAGGTGAAGACGACGATCTGACCGGCGTAGCTGGGGTCGGTGAGGATTTCCTGGTACCCGGTCATCCCCGTGTTGAAGACAACCTCTCCACTGGTGACGCCGGATGCGCCCAATTGCTGACCTTCGAAAACGGTGCCGTCACTCAGAAGAAGAACTGCGCTCACGCCTTAACCCGAGGTGAGACCTTACCCGTTTCGGCTTTAGCGAACTGGTCCCAATCCTGCATTGTTCAGGCACACCACAGCGTATGGTGGTATCAGATGAACACCCTCAAAGTCGGTCTGCTTTTGACAGCTCTCACGGCTCTGTTCGTGTGGATTGGGCGCATGGTTGGCGGCGACACCGGCATGGTGATCGCCTTTATCCTGGCCTTGGTCATGAATTTCGGAAGCTACTGGTTCAGCGACAAATTGGTTCTCAGCGCGGTGCGCGCCCAGCCTCTTTCCGAACAGCAAGCTCCAGAACTCTACCGAATGGTTCTACGGCTTGCCGAACGGGCGGAGGTGCCGATGCCCCGTGTTTATCTTGTGCCCGACCGCTCGCCCAACGCTTTTGCGACCGGGCGCAATCCGCAGCATGGCGTGGTTGCGGTGAACCAGGGATTGCTCGACATGCTGGACAAGCCCGAGGTTGAAGGGGTGATCGCCCACGAGCTCGCGCACATCAAGCATCGCGACACCCTCACGATGGCCATCGTCGCAACTCTGGCGGGCGCGATCATGGTGCTGACGCACATTCTCCAGTTCACAACTCTGTTCTTTGGCGGCTCTGACCGCGAGGGCGGAGGAAATCCACTCGGGGCCTTGGCCGCGATCATTCTGGCTCCGCTTGCCGCGAGCATGATTCAAATGGCGGTCAGCCGTGCGAGGGAATTTGAGGCGGACCGAGCCGCCGCCGACTACATCGGCACCGGCCGAGGGCTGCAGAACGCGCTTCTGAAACTCGAACGAGGCTCCCGTGTAATACCGAGCAAGATGCCGGAAAACGCAGCCCATATGTGCATCGTGAATCCCCTGCGCGGCGGTGGGATCGCGAAGCTCTTCAGCACCCATCCTCCCATTGAAGAACGTGTCCGCAAGCTCGAAGAGCACGAAAGCCAGATTCGGAGGGCCGCGTAATGTACTGTCCTCGCGGATGTGGAATCGACCTCTCCCGAGCCAATCGTCAGGGAGTGGAAATCGACTATTGCCCGAAGTGCCAGGGCATCTGGTTGGATCGCGGTGAATTGGAGAAGCTGATCAGCCTGTCCAGCCAGAGGGTCGATCACCTGATGCCGCCCCCGGGCTCCCACCCAGGCAACCCCCAGGGGTCGCCGCATCGCCAAGATCAGCGCGACTACCGTGGTGATCGGGATCAAGATTATCGCCGCCACGATGATGATGACGATGACTATTCCATTGACAAGCATGGTCGTCGTCGCCGCAAGCGAGAGCACTGGCTCGGTGAGATGTTCGACTTTTTTGACTGAAAACAGTCCCGAGTGCGGAATCTCACTGAACTTTCACAGAGAACTTTACGTTTATAAACAATACTGGTCCGGGCTCGCAAGAGCTTAGGATTGGACAAAAGGCGGCACTTAGTCCGCCGCAGCAAGAACGACGAGAACTCTTGGGTCCGGCTTTAGAAAGCCGGGCCTGTTTTTTTGCTTCGACAGTCCGGCTAGAATCTGGTTGATTTGGAACGTCGTGAATGGGTGAAGCTGCAGGTGTTTCTCGCCGCGAATGCGCCGGTGGGAGCGTTGATCCGAACTGGAAGTGATCGTTTGGCCCACCTGACTTTGTGGGATACGGAACGCGATCAGTTCACTCCTGGACAATGGCTCCGCGCCCGCGTTGAGCCCGCCACCGCCGACATCAGCCCCGACGGCAGCCTTCTGGTGTACGAAGCCTACGACCCTCGAAAAAAACGCCAGGCGCAGGCAGCGGAAACCCTGGGCCGTGAGGAGTACGATCGCTCCCATTGGACGGCGATCAGCCGTCCACCCTATTGGACAGCGCTCGACATGTGGTTCCACACCGATGCCCAGAACGGCGGCGGCCAGTTTGCTTCGGACGATGAACTTCTGCTTTTCCCGGAACTGGAGACAGCAGAGAAGAGGCCCGATCAAGGCCCTAATCCGTTGTCTTTGACCCCGACCACGGTCGATGAGGCGAGTTTTGCGCGGCTCTGGCTTCAAAGAAAAGTGCGTGATGGCTGGCGCATCCTCCACGACCCGAGGCCAAAGGTGCGGAAGATGGAGGGCATGGCAGCGGACCTGCTGCTTGCGAAGTTTCGTCAGATCCTCGACCGCTCGGAGCAGGTGATGCTGCTGGCCAAAATAGGGCCGGAATCCGCCGCCGTGATGTGCGCCTACGCCACCGAGGATGGCTTCACCTGGAAGAGCTACGGAGTGGGTTCGTGGGAGTCACCAAAAGTCAAGCCCTTTGTGCGAGGCTGGATCGACCTCGATCAGCAGGGAAGATTGGTCTGGTGCGACGAGGGCTGTCTCTATGCTTGGGGGGAGGGTGAACCTGACCTTCTCTTCGATGCGCGTGATATGGCGTTCGAGCCGATCTCATCTCCCGATTGGGCCAAAGAGTGGCCAGAGTAGCCCAATCTTCATAGACGGTGGGAGTGCTCGACCTTGGCCGAGCGCTGGATTGAGAACCCTAGTGCTTCGTGTTGCGCTATGTAGAACTGTTGCAAAGGTTTGAGAACGTCAGCCTCGCGGTGATGCACCTCTCCAGAGGTGCAAGGCTCAACTTCAGTCGGGCTGTCATAAACCGCGCATTACAGGAAAACGCGAATGATCCCGGGCAGGATGCCCGGGAGACTCATGAGCGGGACGCCCATGCCACGAAATGCGGCAAGTATGAGCCTAAGATGCGCTGCCTTCAATCAGGGTTTGAATGTAATAGATCTGCCCCTCGTGATAGGACATGTTCCAGAGGTGATAGGCGAGGACGTCCGCCACGTTGAATTCACCCGGGAAAGGCAGTTGGACTGGCTCGGCATAAGTCGAAGTGTCTGATTGCTGAATGAGGGAAGCTAGTTTTTGGGTCGCATCCCGGGTCATGGCCTCCAAGTCATCAAGCGATGTGATTTTCGAGCGTTCGCTGACCCAATTCATGTAGGAATTCTCATCCCACTCCAGCTTGCGTGATGTGAAAAGACCTTCGAACTCGTCCAGTGCGGTCGCGATCTCCTGGAGCATGTCGAGAGCCGAGCGGGATGCGGGGGTCGGCTTCCAATCGAGTTTGTCGGCGGGAAACTGCCGGGCGGCAAAAAACAGTCCATCCACTCGCTTGTTGGTCAGATTGATCAGAAGTTCCTGGGTGTTCATCGAGGCAAGCTTAGTGAATTCAGAGCGCCCGTGTCAAACGATCCCAGCCTAAGGCGTTGTGTAGAACTTCATTCCCGCAAAAATTGCGGCAGCAAGGTCGCGGGAAAAGGTGAGAACCTTCTCCGTCCGCTGCCTGCCGATTTCAAGCTGGATGACATCAATTCCGTCGGCATGATTGCTCCCATAGTGCTCTGTGATGAACCCGCCATTGAAGGAAGTCTCCGTGCCAAGCGCATCATTGTTGAACTCAGGAAGCGTTTTGTATCCGGCCTTGCGAAGCCTCCCCATGACACTGTCAGGACCGACGGCGGCTTCCAGCCCGTGGCTTTGGATCAGCCGGGTCAGCGAGGAGCCGTCGCGGGTGCCGCGGTAGATGGCGTCCAAATCCTCGGCCTGACCATGAATATCAATCACAAGACCAACTTTGAAGCGGGATCGACACTCATCGACGGCGCGACGGAGGGCGCGATGGTAGGCGTCATAGTGCCGCTTTGCCGCATCGTTCTCGTAAGCTTCTTCGGGAGCGCGGTTGGCGTCGGCATCCTTGCGGGAAAAGTGGGCGACGATCACGTAGGGCTTTCCTTTCGCCAGTTCGGTCAGGCGCTGCGAGGTGAGCCAGGCTACTTCGCCGACATTGGTGTCGCGCACCGTCACTCCCTTGGTGCGATCCATGGAACCGGGAATCCGAACCCCGCCGCCATGAGGGGCCGAGAGAATGATCGGAATATCCCCCTGCTGAACGC
>JAEYWW010000165.1 GCA_023428805.1 Armatimonadota bacterium
TCACGCAATACAGAGCACCAAGGTGCTCACTCCAGAGCTCGACCCAGGTCGAGCACTTCTGGCAGACCACCACCCGTCCCGGCGGCGATTCGGCGTGAAGCCCATCGCGGAACATTGTGGGCCATGCTCACCCATTGATCGATCTTGGGGAATGGTTCGGGAAATTCGTGCTATGACTAGGGCATGAAGCTGCTCGACTTCTATCCGATCATTGTCACGGAAAAGTTGGCTGATTGCCGCGATTTCTATGTTCGCTGGTTTGGTCTGAGTCCGGTCTTTGAGTCCAGTTGGTTCGTCCTGTTGGCATCGGACGAGGGGCAGGCCAGCCTCGCTTTCATGAGTCCAGATCACCCGTCTGCGCCCCCAGGTCCAGAAACGTTCGATGGCAGGGGAATGTGCTTGGAATTCCAGGTCGAGAATGCCGCCGAAGAAGCAGTGAAGTTCCAGGATGTCGGACTGGGGCTTCCCCTCACGGACGAGCCATTTGGTCAACGCCGCTTCGGCTTGTTTGATCCTGCCGGAACCTGGATTGATGTCGTGGAGCAAATTGAGCCCCAGCAGGGCTGGTGGGATCAGTATATGGTCTGATCAGCGCCGCGTTTCGGTGCGGACGATCTTGAGCGCTTCCTCAAAGTGTTCAGACGAATCGAAGTGCTCCCGCCTACACCAGATGATCGAATTTCGGTTTGTTTTGAGCATGAAGCAGTGCTTCTTGGCGTGAACCAGCCTCAAGTTGGCCCAGTCGTACCGGTAGCTATCCTTGTCATCGGGATGGCAACTGATGCCGTTGTCGTCAATCTGAAAATATCCGTGATACTTCGGGGAGCGGGAGTTCAAAAATGTCAATGCAACGACGAGCACTGCGAAGAAGGAGAGAATCAGGAGGAAAACAACCGAATCTCGAGTCCTTCCCAATGAATTCGCAGTCAGCGCGTTCAGCAGAGACAGCCCCAGAATCAACGGAAGCAGATACTTCAAGCTTGGAAGAATCTTCCACACGAGATCGTTCCCGCCATAGACAACATGCTTGGTGCGAATCGGTGGAACGATATCAGCCATCAACCTCAGTTTCCCGAACCAAATCCTGCACTCGCGCCCAGCGTGATTGCAGGTCGTTGAGCAGGGGAGATTTCGAGCGGGCGATGCGGCAGAGGTCGAAGTCGATTTCCGCAACGACAATGGCTTCGCCCAGCGCCGGCGACTGACCGAGATTCTCTCCCAGCGGAGACCAGATGGATGATGTGCCCGCCAGTCCCTTGCCTCCCTCGAACCCGGCAAGACAGGAGGCCAGCGCGAACATTCCATGCTCATCGGCGAGGGCCTTGAGCATCCGTTCGTAGCGCAGCACGTTGCCGGGCTTCTCCTCCGAGAATCCGCGGGCGGGCGAAGCGATGGGGACGATCACCATTTCGGCTCCGCTGACGGCGACCAGAGGGGACATCACAGAGTGCCACACATCTTCGCAGATCAGGATTCCCAGCCGTCCAAAACGAGTGTTGAAAACCCCCAGATCCTGCCCGGTTTGCGCGTAGCGCTCCTCGTCGAACACGCCGTAGGTGGGGAGGAAGAATTTGCGATAGACGTGCGTCACCCGGGGAGAGTCGCCAAGCTCAAAGTAGCCTGCCGAGTTGAAGGGCTGGCCGTAATTCTTCTCGTAAAACCCGACGACAACATCGACGGGTCGGGAGAGCGTTCCGACTGCCGTGCTCAGCCGCGCAAGCAGCTCCCCCGGCTCCAGAGCGACTTCATTGACCCCGGCCTCGATCGCGTATCCGCTGACGGCACACTCGGGGAACACCACCAGCTCGGCACCTTCTTCCGCGCATTGACGGATGATCTCGCCCATCCGCCGAACATTCTCGACCACGTCCCCCATGCGGGGCGCAAATTGAACCGCAGCTGCGGTGAAGGGCATGAAGCGAGTCTACCTATGGGCAGGTTCGAGCTGCGAACTACCGAATCGGCATGTACATATCGGTCCTCACCTCCTCCGGGGGAACCTCGCTGCAGTCGTTCATGTATTGCTCAAAGGAGTCGCGATCTCCCAGTTCAAATCCAGCGGCCGGGATCGCTTCATTGATGAAGGTCTTCCAGGCGTCGCCGAGTCCCTCATACGGACCCAGGTGAGTGGCGAGGGCATAGCGTCCGCCCTTGATGTGCGCCACTTCCGGCTTTCCCTCGCCCTCCGGTGGCTCGTATCCCTCGGGAACGATCAATCCTGCATAAGATTCCAGCAGATGCGGCTCATTGCCGCAAGTCTCGGCGCACCAAACCCCGACTGCTCCCTGGAGCGGGCAGTTGTTCGCTTCCGCCCATTGAGAGATGCGCTCGAAATGCGGCCCAATCTCGTGGTAGGGGCCGATGTGCTTGTAGGCGACGAGTCGGATCGGCCCAATTTCGACGGCACGGACATCCATGCGCACATTCTATCACTGGTCGAAACCCCGATCGTTCCTGCGCAGATCAGGCATTGAGTCTGGATTCCAACGGAGACTCTGCCGGAATTGAACGAAGTCTCTGCGGAGAGGGACAAACTTGGACTGTGGATGCCGAGCTTGCGAAGACGGCGGCGATTTCGTCTCTGCTGACGATTGGGATTGTCAGCTTCTTTCATGCCGCCTCCTGCGTGGCTGCGCCAACAACCCAAAATACACCTGGCGTTCTGTTCACCATCCAACGCGACGGCGGCAGACTGCGGGCGACGATCAAGAACACCTCGAAGGATACGGCGATCTACAGCACCTATCCGTTGGATTGGAGCGTGATGGTGTATGGCTGGAACGGGGCCATGCTGTCCAACGCCAAGCATTGGTATGGCGCGCCCAGCGAGGCTGCCGAAACACAGGCAAACATCCGCGTGCTGGCCCCGAATGAAGAGCAGACATTTCTGCTCTCAGCCCATCGATGGGGAGAGCCGCTGCATCTGAATTCTGTGGTCGGAGAGGTTGTTGTGACCTATCGTCGCACAGGGGATCCCTATTCCGACGAGCTGATCCCCAAAATCCCGAACTCCTTCGTTGTGAAATCGCTGCAGTCGAGGCGACGCCTGCCATGACTGAGCCCAGGCGACACCACCCGCGGCAGGCTGCTGTCTTCTTCTTGTCCGCGCTTGTCACCCTCACGCTCTATCAGGGCTCGACCTGCCTCTCAGGATCGATTCCGCCCGCCCGGACTTCAGCCGCCTCATCTGCGACGCTTGAACTTCGTTTGATCCAAGGAAAGCTGCATGCGAAACTCGTCAACGACACGGACCAGGGATTTCTCTACAGTCGTCATCCCCCGCGATGGAAGTTTGAGATTCGGGATCAGTCCGGAGTTGAACTCGCAAATTCTGCGTCGTTCTTTGCGCGCCGCGACTATCCGGTTGAGAGAGAGTCGGATTGGAGGGTGCTGGGGCGGGGTGAAACGCATGCTTTCATCATTCCGCACGGCCCGCTGGACTTGAAGGGGAGGCAGGGAACGGCAGCCGTGACCTATACGGCGGGAAAGAAGGCGGCGGTGCCGGATGTCAGCGAATCTCTTCCGCCTCTGTCTGCCGAGTGCCTCTGGATAAATGAACGCTCAGGCTCACTGAAGTGCGGGAATCCGACAGCCCGACTGAAGTCGAGCCCTCCGTTTGCCGTCTCCCGCATCGCCATCCTGCTTGCGCTCGGGTTGGCCATGCTCGCAGGCGGATATTGGTACATCAAATCGCAGGCGATTGGAGTCGAGCCGGAGGCGGCGGAGTAGGGCGGTCTGGCTGCGGTCATCACCGCCGAAAAGCCTGAGCTTCTCGGCAGCGGACTGGGCTCTATGTGATAGTCTCCAGCCATGTTGATTTCTGCGGTTGCGCTTGCTGTGTCCGCGTTCCAATGGCCTGCCGATCCGATGGTCAAGGAGCGGTGTTTTCTGATTGCCGGGATGTACATGACCGATCAGGAGGCGCGGATGCGAATGATCGACCTTACGAACAAGGGCGAAACGAAGAAGCTGCAGATCGCCATTCGCGAAATGAACGAGATTGATCGAGCCAACACTCAGGCAATGAAGAAGATCGTTCTCGCCTACGGCTGGCCGACGATCACCGAGTATGGGCAGAGCTTTGCCGGAATGGCTCATATCCTGGTGCAGCATGCCGACCACGACCTGCCATTTCAACGAAAAGTCCTCCGCTTGATGACGCCCATGGTGGATCGAGGGGATGTGGATGCGACCAGCTACGCGTATCTGTGGGATCGTGTGGCGGTGAACTCGAAGCAGAAGCAGAGGTATGGAACTCAGGGGTATTTCGAGAGGCGCAAGTACATTTTGAGGCCGGTCGAGGACCCCAAGAACCTGGACAAGCGCAGGGCAAAAGTCGGCATGGGGCCAGCTAAGGACTACATCAAGATGGTCGAAGAGTTCTACTTCCCGAAAACTAATGCCGGAGCCAGGTGAGGTCGCCGAGGTAGACGCCTTTTCGACGCATCAACTCCGCAAAATCCTCTTCCTTCTGCACCGCGACTCCACCCATCGTGGCGGAATTGTGGACGTAGACATCGCCTTTCTCTGTTCGGACCAGGATTCCGCAGTGCCCTTGCTCCTCCGTGCCGCTTTCGTAGCGAACGACAAAGATGTCCCCGGTCAGTCTTGGTCCTCGCGCCAGACCAAGTCCAACGAGATAGCGGCGATTGGGGTCGGCGAGGTCGGCGGTGGTCAGGCGTTCCGGCACCTTTGCTCCCGAAGCCCGCAGGAAGTCTGAGACGAAGGTCGAACAATCGTTCGGCCCGAACTTGTATCTTCCGCCTTTGACCCGAAACTCTTCGATGGCCTGTTGGACCGGAGCGGGAAGGTCTTTCTCAGCGACGCTCCAGGGGCGTTGCTCCATAGAAATTTCGCCCATTGACCAGACGTTCCGACCTCTCACGGAGTCAGAGTAGATCGCGGCCGCGACGAGCGCGGCCACGATCAATCCTGCTCCCATCAAGGGCCAGCGACGACTCGCCATTGCCGTGATTGTGGCGCAGAACTTTCAGACGTATTGCACGAAGCGGTCGAGCGGATGGCGGTGATGGGGGAATCCATCCTCGGCGGCGACACCCATCGCGACAATGGCGGGAATTTGAGCGGTGTCGGGAAGATTGAACAGAGCCTTCACTTTGTCTGCTTCAAAACCGAGCATCGGCGAGGTTGAGTATCCGAGAGACTGAGCGGCGAGAAGCAGGT